>NZ_JAVSCQ010000013.1:0-93632 GCF_040560405.1 Facivitalis istanbulensis | reverse complement strand
CGCCAACGGCACGGGGAAACCCGCGCCCGTGTGGGGGGAAGCTACGTCCGGGCTACGCCCGGCCTCCGCTTCCCCCCACACGTCATCTACGATGTCGCTGACCCTTCAACTGCGATGTCGCTGTGCAAAATCGGGGCGGATGATGCTGCCAACGGTGATCACACGCCCAAAGCGCAGGTCGGAGAATGCTTCGTCTTGGAGGATCAGCGAGAACAGGTGACTGCCGAAGCTGTGCACCAATATGTCCGGTGCGGCCGTCAGCCCGCGTGCGCGAGCATAATCGACTGCGCGGCGGATCTTCTCACCTAAAGTCTTAGCAAGCCTCCGGTGTAGGGGCATCAGCAGGACATCAATGGTTGCCCAACCATATTTGTGAATCAGGACTGGAGCGGCATATTTTAGTTTGTTCGCAATTAGCCAGCTCAGATCCTCCTGCCATGCGCCACGCGTATTCATGCCATGGACTACGATTATCCACCGGATGTCCCGACTGGCCTCGCCGGTGATCCGATAACGGATCGAGGGGATCGGATCGTCGCCACTCTCGGTGAACGCTAGATGGCAATGAGGACATTCCCCGTTTGCTACCATGCCGTGGTCAAGCGGCAGACGGCAGACTGAATTGGGGCAGAGGCGCACGTCGATGCGCTGCATTTGATGGGAGGCCACTAGCACATCGAGAAATCTTTGCAGCTCCGGGTTGGGCCACACGGTTTCCGTTGCTGCGGCAAAAGCTTTCGGCTCAAATTCGAGCCCATCTCCCGCAAGCCGACGCGCTTCGATCTCCGCTGCCCATACCGCCGCGTCAGGCACTAGCTGCGGCCTGATTATGCTTCATAAGATATGCTATGACCGCGTGAACGTCGTCGCGCTTACACTGGGCCCAAAGCCGAATCCGCCCCTCGCTACCATAGACTTGGACCGACATCGTTTGCGCCAGTTTTTCCGCCTCGCCGAGCGCGAAGATGCCTTGAGCGCGCGCGAACTCGTCGTCGTTCATCGCATTACGGGCGTGCCGAACGGCCGCGACCTTATCTATCCCCCCTTCCTCGAGAGTCGATACCAAGTCGACGAAGCCGCCATCGGCTTCGAGTCGGGTCGACTTGGCGCCCTTCTCTTTGCTGGCCGACTTCACCGCCTGCGTTAGTGTCAGCGGCGCGCATGGCGCCGCAACGATCGCTAAACTCTGAAGCAAACTCCAAACGACTGACATCGCCAAGGCATGGTCGATATCCTTGTTACGATGAATTAGAATCGCGCAGTGAGGATCGGCGAACCGCCATTCGAAACGAACAACGCTGCGATCGACGCGCCGCCGATAGGCTTCAAAGCGATACTTCTCGAGGCCTTCGTCCTGCGAGAAGTCCTTGGCTTTGGCACGGTCCCATCCTTCTTTGCCTAAATGCCAAGCAAGCGACAGGGAAAGCCCGTCAAGCATGATACTCGACAGCTCGAGGTCCGCCGGAAAATTGTATGACTGCCCCGCGCCGACGAGCTTAGCATGCACGCTTGACGCGAAGATACCACCAACAGCTGAGGCTATAGTCTCGGGCGCAGCGAAGAGGTAAATGTGTTGGTTGCCCCAGCCTTCGATCTCATCGAGCCAGGCTTCAATCTTGGCTTGCGTCAGCGTTTCGGCATCAATCGCGTCGCCAATGTTCTTTGCGAAGTCGCTCTTCGTCGTGCCGATCTTTATGTCATTCTGCCGTAGCAATTCCTTGATGAAATCATTTCCTTGCAAAAGCACGATCGCGCGAACTTTGTCTTTGAGCTGGCTCTTGGTCAAGCTTCCCTGGTTGCTCACCATCCACCTCCCCGTTTCCGGGGACACTTTGCGTGACTACGTGACGATCGGCAAGTCACATGCAATCGTAGAGGTTGATGAAGCAGGCGCCTGACCACCGGGTCGGGAAATAGCCTCCACACTATAAATTTGTGTCGAAGACGGCCACCTTCATCTACAAAGTGATGTTGGCTCTCGGCACAAGTCGACATTCGGCGACGTCGGAAGGCAGAGCGGCTTTGATCCACGACATGGCGTTCGCATCCGGCGGCAGTTGACTACATCCGGTCGTTCCTAACAGACATTATGTATGTCTGCTCATGCTGAAACCTGTCGCTGGCATGTGTCAGTATCTGGGCGCCCAATTAGAAGAGGTTCGGGAGATCCTGTCGCGCCTTCGCGGACAACTCATGGTTCGGGAATTGCGCGACCGCCGTCCGAAATATCCGCCCGCCCTCTTCCCGGTCCCCTCGGTTCCAGAGCACACCCGCCATGTTGAACATCGCCACCGCATAATCGGGATCGAGGATAAGCGCCTTGCGATAGGCGGCGACCGCTTCGTCGGTCCGACCCAGATGATCGAGCGCCGAAGCAACCTGAAACCAGCTCATCGCGTCGGGTTGGATACTGTCCGCCTGCGCCTGGACCAGCGGTAGCGCCTCACCATGTCGGCCAAGAAAGTTAAGCGCGGTCCCGAGGCAATAGCCATAGTGACCGCCGTCTAGCTCATAGGCCTTTCGGAAGCAGTGTTCGGCTTCCTCCCAGTCATCCAAATCCTGCGCCCAATGGCCGAGGCGGTCCCAAGGTAGTGCGGCATCGCTCGGATCGACATGGGCGATATGCGTCTCAAACTCGGCGCGGAACGCAGCATAGTCCTTACCAATCTCCTCGCCCTCGCTGCGCAGATAGAAAGAGGTCAGGAGCAGGTCCGCGCGCGCCGCCGAGACGTTGGGATGGGTACGAACGTAACGCTGCCAGAAGGCCAGTGCACCACGCGCGGTCGCGACCGATGTCCGACTGAACGCGGCGACCTGCTGCGCGCACCAAGACCAGATCCACGGTTCGCGATCCGCATCGGCAAGCAGCAGATTAATCGCGCGGAAGGCCTCGCGATCCTGTCCGAGGTTGAAGAGCGCATTGAGGCGCCATCCGGTTACGCTCGCATTTTTGCCGAGATCCCGGTCACCGAAGAGCGTCGCGTCATAGTGGGTCAGCGCTTCTTCAAACTGACCCTGGCGATGGAGATATTGCCCAAGGGCAAGATGCGCCTCGGGCAGCTCCTGGTTCATCTCCAGCGCGCCGCGATAGAGTTCGGCGGCCATCTCCTCGTTGCCGAGCTTCTCGAAACTGGAACCGAGGTTCTTCAGGCACGTGGCCGCCATGCCCGGGTCGGCCATGTAGACAGCGTCGCGCGTCGCGGCCTGGTAGGAGGCCTTGGCCGACTTCTCGTCGCCCAGCGCCGAATAGGCATTGCCAATCGTGTAATGGAGGCTGCCGGGTAGATAGCGCTTCGTTCGGAGCTTGGCCTTGAAATGTGCTTTGCCCGCACCGATCCTATCCGGGTGCCCACGTCCCGCCATGCCGAGATTGATCTCGGACATGTAGCAACAGCCCATCTCCGCGCTGTCGCTGCCGAGGACGGCCGCGAACTGGTCGAACGCGGCACTGATGACCAGGTCGGCACCACGTTCGTAGAGCGCTTCGAGGATCTGGAGCGCGCGTTCCGGGTCGTCGGGCACGTTGATCGCCGGCATCGCGTCGCGCACGACATCAGGGAAGGCAGACGGGATCGCTTGCACCTGTGCGATGCGCTCGTCACGTGCGGATCGTGATGAGGAGAGCGCGAGCTCTGCGAGCCGTGTCAGGCGATCGAGCGTCAACTCTTCCGTGAAGGTTACGGTTAGGGTCCCTTGGTCCTTCCAGTTGAGGTTTTTATGCTCGTATTGGCGCAGCACGGCTTCGGCGGTCGTGAGCCGCAGTGATCCGGTCGGTACATGGCAGGCCACGAACAGGCTGTGCCCTTGCGCGATCAGATAGTTGAGGTTGGTCTGCTCAATTGAGATGCTGAGTGCCCCATCGGCATTCAGCGATCGCTCGGTTCCTTTCAACTGGACGTGTAGCCGGACGTTTGTCGCCAGGCCCTCATCGAGCACCTCGATCTGGCAGTCTGATCCAAAATCATTCTCATCGGCGCGCTGGACGATGAAATCGGGACTATCGGCGATCAGGCTGCGAAACGCCGCCTCGGCCTTCGCTTCGATCGCACGATTGCGCCCGCGCCCGGGCATTTTGTTGAAACTGCCCGGGCTGGTGCGGTTCTCCCTTTGCGGTCGTGGCCGACGACGCCCCCTGTTTGCCTTTGTCACCCATGTCCCCGCACAGTCGTTAGCGACGAAGATAGGGGTTGGCGAAGGCTTAGAGAAGTCGTCAGCAACGGAAGAGAAAAGCTATCCACTTCAGATGCGACTTTAACCCGAGGCTGAAGGGCGCGCCGTGCTTTACGAACACCGCTTGGCGGTAGCGGTGCGGCCATCCACCTCGACGACGAAGATGACACCGTCCGATTCGATCCGGAATACGTGCCGGATGAAGCCAAGGAACAAGGTCGGTGTGACACCGGCGATCTCGGTATCGGCGACTTCCTCATCGTAGCCCAAATGCTTGGTGCTATAACTTAATAAGCGCACCTCCTGCGGCGTGCCACCCATCGCCGCAAATACTGCTTCTACGGCTAGGATGGCAGCGCCATGCCGATTGAGCGCGGCCGGTCGCTTCAGGAAACTACGTAGCTTGGTAGCGATGTCGCGCCACGCGGCGAGGTTCTCCTGGACCGGCTTGCCAAGAAAGAATAACGTAGCGCCCAACGTCCAGATCGGAACCGGCGTCGTGCTGCTAAGAAAGGCTATGAACGCCGGCAGATCCGCACCCGGCCCGATATTGCCCTCGGCAAAGGGAAGACCATGCTCAGCTTCAAGCGTGCGTCGGAATTTTTCGCGGGCGATCTCCCATTCCGCTTCGTCATCGATGACCCCATAGGTTTCGTCTATGATGGCAATCTGTACCTGATCGTCTTGTTCAGTCGGTTGCGGATCGCTCATTCTTCTTCCTTGTCCACACCAGTCTCGGTGCATGCTTCGAACACCGGCGCCAGTATACTCTGGCCAGAGCGGCATCAAACCTCTTGCTCAAAGGAGCCGCTACGGCTTGAATGCGGAAAGGTCGGCAGCGATCTAAAAGCTTTCAGTCTGCAAACCGCCAAGTTCCCATCGCTCTGCGATGCCGACAGGACAACCGCCGTTGTCGGCTACCGACCAACATATGCCGTTCACGGGCCCAGCTTCGAACGGCAGCGCCCGCCGTAAGCTGCCTTTCAAGTCAGGCGACAGGATCTCTCACCCGCCCAACTCCCGTCCCAGGGCCGTTCGCACAGCATTCTGAAAGCCTCGTTCGTTCAGGAGATCCGCAGCGGTATGTCGAACCACTTGGCCGCTAGCACACGCGCTGGCCGCACAGAATCTGACAACCTAAATGCGGTCGAATACCGAGCCCATGCGCGGGCTGAAGAGTCTTTCGTAGGTGCGTAGCAGGAAGCCGTCAGTCATGCCGGAAACATGATCACAGATCACGCGCATCTTGTCATCAGCCGTCTGATAGCGGGCCCTGGTGCTTTCCGGCAGCAGCGACTTCGGATCAGTCGCGAACGCCTCGAACACAGCGACGACCATGTTCTGCCCTTTGAATTCTAGTTGCTGGACACGCGCGCTCCTGATCACCTTCTCCTTCACTGCTTTTTTCAGAGCACGAAGGAAAGTGCGCTGTGGTTCGGGCAAATCGACCCGGTAACGCAGCAGCGGGGTCTCAAAGCCACCTTCTGTCCTGATCTGGACCGAGGTGATGAGGTGTGACACCATTCTGCTAATATTGCGCTTCCGCGTTGCATCGTTAATCAGCGCCTTGATGAGGCTCGCATGAACATCGTTGCCGAAGTTTTCGCGGGTCTGGATATATTCGAGGAAGCTCCTGCACGATTCCTCAGGGAGCGTGGATGCTAGGTCGTCGGCATCCATGAGGCCCATGGTTAGCGCGTCCTCCAAGTCATGCACACCAAATGCAATATCGTCGGCGAGGTCCATGATGCTGCAGTCAAAGGACTTGTGTCTCGTCTCGCCATGGTCGCCATCGACCGGGTTCCAAGCCGTAAATAGGTCCCGATCAGGCTGAGGTACCGGGTCGAGCAGCCAGTCCACCACATCCGCCTCGGTGTCGAGATAGCACTTCGGCGGACGGCAGGCTTTCCGGTTGATAAGGTGAACGACCGACGTGCCCTCAAGTAGGGCCGGCGTCAGTTTCATGTCGGCGCTTCGGACTGCGCTCATGGGTGCCGGATACTTCAGTACGCCGAGCAGCGAACGGCGGGATATATTTGCACCGTTGTTGTCTGAGAATTTCTCAAGCCGGCTGAGTATCCGGAGGGTCTGTCCATTGCCCTCGAAGCCGCCATGGTCTCGCATGCCATAGTGTAGCGCGATCTCGCCACCATGTCCGAATGGGGGATGGCCGAGGTCATGTGTCGCTCCGATCGCTTGGATCATCGTGAGATCAGGAATCCAAGGCGCAGCTTCGTGATTGGGAAAGTCTTTCTGCAGCTGGAGCGCAATTCCACCGGCAACTTGGGCAACCTCGATCGAGTGAGTAAGGCGATTTCGGTAGAAATCGCTGTCTCCTAGATTCAGGATCTGGGTCTTGCCCTGCAACCGACGAAATGACGACGAATGGACAATTCGTCCATAGTCAGTGGCAGCCGCGTCGCGGGCGTCGGATTTGCCGGGAGTCCATCCTTCGCGACGCGCGCTCCAAATCTCGGCGTTCGTGTCGACAGTCATTTGCCCCCCTTTGACATAGCCTTTAATTCATTGTGCTTGTTGCATCCGCGACATTGACCGCAAGCCCATTCGCCGGTGTGGCAGGAGAATGTCCAACCCAGCAGTTCGGGTGGAAGGGTCGAACTCGCCAACAGTTCTGCGCCAGTCATCTTGATTGCGGGCGCACGCACGCTCACCGCGCCTTGTGCACTTAGGACTGCCGACATTGCTGCGACGAACTTGGCGGTGCCATCGGGATGAGCGGAGTCGCTCACGACGGTGCCGATTAAAATCTCCAGCGGATCGCAATGCGAATATGTCATTGCCGCCAGTGTAATTAGCATCTGATTTCGGTATGGCCAAAATTCGGACTCGCGGCCTGAAGTTTGAGGGCCGCCCACAAGCGAGCCGGAGCCGAATCTACCCAGTGGCGCGCTACGCTCCTCGAGGGGCAACGACATCGCATGAGCAAGTGCGCGTGCGGCGCGCCGCTCCCCAGCCGCCGGCAACTGGCCGTAATCGATGAAGAGCAGTGCTTCCGGCTTCTCCATCCAAGCGATCGCCGCAGAATCGACTCCGCCAGAGAACAGAAGAGCCTTCAAGCGGCAGCCCAGACTACGCGATAGAGCGCGGTGGCCAGATCATCTACGATTTCACAATTGGTGCCCACCAACATCGTCGCATCCTGCTGTCGTGGGCATTCAATCAACGCGACGACAGGTTTCCCCATGGCCCGCGCATGGCCAACCTCAAATAGGGTGCCGGGGTCCAGGTCCGAAAGTAGGGCTAGCATGACATCGCACGCATCTAGGCCTGCTAGATCCTTCGTCGCCACGGTGACATCAGGGCCGAACCCAACATCGTGCAAGGGTGAAAACACATCGGCACCTAGTGACAGCAGGCCACTACGCGCTTCTTCGATGATCCATAGCTGAGGCGTCGTGAAGAACGGGCCGCCAAGATACACTTTTGGTCTCTTCGTTGCCGGCTTGATCGGCAACTTCTCAGGTGCCTTAGCAGGCAGAGGAAGAAGCCGATCCTCCACGTAGCCCGCCGTATACCGCGATGCGAGGTCAGCGGCAGCGGCCGCGTCCTGACCCTGTTCGCCCCAGAAATGAGCAAACGTCGCGCTGAATACGTCGCCAGATCCGACCTTGTCGACCGCGTTTGACTGATAGGCCGGCACTTGTTGGTGCCGCTTGCCTTCGACGATGAGCGCTCCTGCTGCGCCCATTTTGACGACGATCACATTGGCGCCGTCCGATTGCGCCAGCGCCGCCGCCGCCCGCGCCGGATCGTCCTCGCCGGTTAGAAGCGTCGCCTCAGCGCGGTTAAGAACCAGAGCTAGGGTTTCCGCCTTCGACCCGTTGTTGTGAAACGACTTCGGTGCCGAGCCGGACTGAGGATCGTATATTGCTCTACGCCCGGAAACCCGGAAATCCCCTTCAAGACATCCGAACCGCAGGATGACGTCTCCTGCGACATCCACCGTGCCAGCTATCGGGAGCGGTACCGGCGATATACGTGGGGATGACATAGGATGCAGATACTCGAACCCTACAACTGCCGAGCTCGCATGAAAGACGGTTTCCATTCCATAAGCTCCCAGCGCGTACTGGGCGTCGAGAGTCCGTTCGGTGGGATGGAAAGAGTGGAGGGTCACCTGATCCGAAAGGAGTGAAAGCGCGGCGGCGGCGCGGCCGCCGGAACCCAGCAGCGTACTTCGGCCAGGCGTCAGGCAGCGTTCAAAATAGACGCCTCCCGCAATTGTGATAGCCATGCGATCAGACCAGATTGACAGTCACGTCGACTCGGCCGCCGGTTATATTGTCGACGTGAGCCTCATACTGAACACCTGTCTGCAAGCACTCGATCACCTTCGACAGTCCTGGGATGCCGCCGATGGCGCCAACTGTCGCACCGGTTCCCATATGAGCGCATATAATGCGGCCTGGAGGTGGGGTCGGCTGAAAGATCACCTGTAGTACATCGCCGACGACGCAACCTCCAGGGACTGGGCCGATTAGGGCAGTCTTAAACGACAAGGGGCAATCGGACCCAGCACTACCACCGCCGGCGCCACCTCCGGCTGAACCACCGCCAATACCGGAACCGCCACCCAAAGCACCGCCCCAGGTGCCAGATCCGCCACCGCTTCCGCCCATACATCCCCCTTGTAATAAGAGCGTCGGAACTGACGGAAGCAATGACTAACTGTCAAGAGGATGTTGTGCCCAAGTCCTTGCTGGCATCGACCTCATCTCAGACCACATCACGGCGTCGAGCACAGAGGGACGAACCTCGATCGCGTTCGAAAATGCAATGAAGCGCTGTTCAAGCGGTTCGTAATCACGCGGCAGACGAATATCAGATGGGAAGACCCCCATGCTCGTGCACGCTCGAAGGATATGGATATCGATGATGGCCACTTCATCGGACCCTAGCACATTGCGCACAATCCACGACGCTGTCTTTGGTCCGATACCTTCGATCGCCAGAAGCGCTTGGCGCATCACATGCGGGTCGCGACCGGTCAGCGAGACCTTCCGCAGGCTGTCGCGCATGGACATTAGTCGTCGCGCGCGTTGATTGGGGAAGCGATACCGCACGTCCCGACTGTTAACCCGCAGAGGCGCTTTCAGCAGCGCCAGTATCTCCGCTTCCTCGACGACAATATCCAGATCGAACACGCTCGCCGCCTGAAGCCTGTCGAATGCGGCAGCGTTGACCTCATATTTAATGCCGTAGCCGCCCAACAGACAGAAACCCGTCTCCTCTACGAGCGTCGCCTGCTTCGTCACGTAATCCGGATTGGAGTCCTCCCAGCGGCAACGCACCGCCCAGTATGCGGGTGTGTTCGGAACCTCCGCCGTGCCCCAGGCGACACCAGGAACTACCTCGACCTCAGGGTCTGGAATCCTGACGGCACCATTGCCTTCGCCTGCCCATAATTCTTGCACATCGATCTCCAACCCTATTGGAAACTATGCATGTTTGTGCATAGAATGCAAGCTATGGTGATCTCCCTTCAGCAGGTTCAACTCGATGCCTTGATCGCACAGGCGCAGGTGAACGATCGGGAGCTAGGCCAGATTCTTGGCGTAAACCAGTCGACTGCGTGGCGACTTAGAAATGGTCACATCAATAAGATTGAACCTTATTTGCTACGTCTTCGAGCGCATCTCGGTGCGTTAGAGAGCCAACAGGGTGGGGACGACGCGAGCTTGATTGCCGATCTTGTTGCGCTATCGACCCGCGTACCCGCGCTAAGAGATGCTTTGCTGGCGCTGCAAAGAATTATGCGAGAAACTGCATAAGCAAGATTGCCATCCTCGGGCGAGGCTGTTGCATGCCGCTCCCGCGCGGGTACAAGGCTAGAAAGCGCTACACGAGCGGGATCAACGTCTCACGCTTCAGGTCCCAAGACGCAGCCACTGACGCCAGTCCCATCCTAGCGCCTCGACTCGGCCTCCAGCCTGCGACCGGTGGCTTCGCAAAGTCCGCGCAGACCATCGTCATCGACATGAATGCCGTCCAAGACGAGTTCGTCGGGTTGGCGCCACCGGGCTGCTAAACCTTTGCCTGCTTGTCGGCAATCGACCAACTTAAGACATTCAGCTTGGTTGATGTGGATGTCGGCTGTTGATGTGACCCGCCATTGAGCTCGCGCAAAGCTGACCGGTTTGCTTGGTGAGCGTTGTCTTGCCCGGTGACGTTGAGAGGGCGGCCACGCGCTGATACATTGCCGTATGAACGGATTTATCAATGCGATTATTGCAGCAGCCCCGACCTGGCCGCAGTTTATCGAACTGGTCAAGATAACATCACCCACCATCGTGGCGGCGGCCGTCCTTTACTTCAGCATCCAGCAGAATCGGTGGATGCGCCAGCACGCGAGCAAGCAGCTCCGCATGGAGCGGCAGGCGCAACAGATCAAAATGCTCGAGGACCGCCAGAAAATCATCCGCACGGTCGGAGGCGTTCTCGCCCGCTATAATCATGACGGCAGCGGACTGGATGACCGGAACGACCAGCTCTTTCATGTCCTGGTCGATGGACGCACTGTTTTCGGCGACCAGATCGGCGACCTGCTTCAGGCCACCTGGCTGAAGCAGGTTGAGCATCACAACCTGAGGCTACCGCTCGTCCGGTCGATCGGAATGCCCCAAGACGACACGCTCGTTCAACGCCGCGCTGATGCCGAGGAAGGGCGCAAGGCGCTCTTCGCCGACATCCAGATGCTCTACGAAAGGATGATTGCGGCAGCGCGTTACGACGCCGGGTGAACCGGGGCGCGCGATGCCGGCCGGGCCCCATGCTGTGTCACGCGCCGATCGCTAAGCCGCTTGCTCGATCCCGGCTACCGGAAGAACCTGCGCGGCAACCGTTCGCTTGAGCGCGCGCCACTGTCCGTGGTGAAACTCGGCGCGCGGGCGGCAACGGGCATCGATCTGCGAGGCCTCATAGAGACGGGATACCAGTTTCGGGTACAGAGCCAGTTTCTCAGCCACATCGGTGCAGACTGAAATCTCGCGTGTCGCCTGACGGATCTTCTGCCAGCGTGCGAACGGCAGCCCTATACCATGTGGTCCGACGACAACCCCGGTGACAATCTTGGCCCCGTCCTCTCCAAACGAGCGATCCTTGTGCGCCCGTAGCCCGGCACGGAAGATCATGGAGCGCGCCTCGTGCAGGACCGCACGTGTCGCGCCTGCGCCCGACATGGTGATGTCGTCGACATAGCAGGTCATATTCAGGCCATGACCGTCCGCCAGCGCGGCAAGATCGTCGAAGAGACTCTTGAACGTGTAGTACGATATGATCGGACTGATCGAGCTGCCGGTGGCCAGCACGCCGCGGTAGCAGATCAGGTTCGCGATCAGCCCGGCAACGTCCGGAGCGCAGCACAGCACATCCCGGAAGAAGTGCATCACCTTGTGCTGCGGCACCGACTGGTAGAATTTCGCGATGTCGATCTTGATCAGGCTTCCGACACAGACGTGCGCGCGCGCATTCGACAGATAGGATCTGCCCTTGACCGCGGAATGCAGATATTCCGGAACCTCCACGCGCGCGAGGTATCGGTGAAGCTGCCGGTGAAGGCTTTGCAGCGCTGCGCCCGGCTCCTGGATCTCACGTCCGGTGGCCTTGTGCTTGTAGACCTTGTAGCCGCCATGCCGGGCGAGCTGATCAAGCTTGTTCAAGTCCCACCCCAGACGGTTTGCCAGAGCATGCGGCGACCGGAGCCCGTAAAGGTGGCACCGATCAATCGGAATGCGCTGCTTCGCTTTCTTTGCTGCGCTCACTGTCTTCCCCTTCAGCAACCCATTCCAGCATCTTCAGCACCTTGTCGGCAACAAAGATACGGGCCTTGTCGAATGTCGTCCCGGGTCCCTGTTCCGCGAACAGCATGAGGGACGACAATGGAACCTCAAACCGTTCCGCATATTTTCTGAGGACATCGAGGCTCGGTTCTTTCCGGTTGCGCTCGATCTCGTTGAGATAGGATCGCGATATATTGATCTGGTCCGCCAGATCAGCCTGCGACAGCCGATGATATTGTCTTATTGTCTTCAAAGCTCTGTCGTACATGATGTTTCCTCCACAACCTCCGCCGGGAGAATTAAGGGGGGATTACGTCAACATGTCCCAGACCTTCGCGCCCACACGCACTGCCTTCAGAATGAAATCCAAGGCGGCCGCAGCGGCTTTCCAGGTCGTCGGCTTCAGAAGGGCATCCCGGATTGGATGACCCCGTCGGCTAGTCTTCGCACGCTTCTTCCCGACATTCGGTGAGGGAATAATTCCCATAGGTAGTTCTCCTGCACACTCGCCCCGGAATTGGGACCAGCTCCACAAGCAGGATCACAACGAGAGAAGAAGCATCCCCCCGAAACCCTTCGCGTCCCGTCCACAGGGACGCGCCTTATCGGTGCCGCGGGCGGTCCCCGTGCGGGGGGGCCTCAAGCTCCTGACAAGTGTGAGGACTGACCGAGATCTGCCCCGCAGGTGATTTCTCACCCAGAGTTTAGTGGGCTGTTGCCTTTGTCCCGAATGTCTGTGGCTTACCTGCCTGATTCGTCGTCAGACGTCAACAGATATTCGCTGACAGCGAATATCGTTCCGTCAATGCCTACATCGAGGCTAGGGTCTGTGGGGATTCATCGTGAGTTGATGAGCGCGGCGGCGAGGTAGATCATGGCCTCAAAGCTGCGGTCGGTCTTGCAGGCACGCGTGGCGATCCGCTTGAACTCCTTGAGCCTGCAGAAGAAGTTTTCGATGAGGTGGCGCCATGTGTAGATGGCGGCGTCGATCTTGCGTGCGCCGATGCGCCGTGGGTGCTGCGAGATAATGACCGCCGCCCCGCGCTCGTCGAGGTCGGCGATGATGGCGTTGCTGTCGAATGCTTTGTTCGCGATCAGGCCATCGAAGGCGATCCCGTCGATCAACGGCGGGACACCGACGGTGTCAAAGCGGTGTCCCGGCATCAGGTGGAAGCGCACAAGATTGCCCAGTGCATCGGTCAGCGCGAGGATCTTGGTCGTCATGCCGCCTTTGGAGCGACCTATGGCCTGGCTCTGAGTCCCCCTTTTGCGCCCTGACCGTGGCGGTGGACCTTTATGATCGTCGCGTCGACCATGGCATATTCGAGGTCCGGCTCGTCCGACAGCGCGTCGAATATCCGTTTGAAGACATCGGCTTCGCGCCAGTCGCGAAAGCGCCGGAAGGCCGTACTCCAGTTGCCGAAACGCTCCGGCAAATCACGCCACGGGCTGCCCGTACGCGCGATCCACAACACCGCCTCCACAAACAGCCGATTGTCCTTGCCGCTCCGGCCAGGGTCAGTCCGCTTGCCCAGACAATGCGGTTCGATCCTCCCCCACTGGCCGTCCGTCAGTATGTCTCGATCCATCGGAAGCCTGAATCACAGCCATCACACTTTTTGAATCCCCACAGGCCCTAGGCCAAGGCATAGATCAGATCGGAAGATGGTGCTTCCAGAAATCAATGTCATCCGGCTCGCAGGGCATGCTGTCGTCCCATTGTTCGGTCAGCTCACGGCCGTCCTCGCTGCCGAGGAACGCGGTGATATTATCAAGCGCCTTTGCCAACGGACGCAGCTTTTTTGAATCCCAACGAACCGGGTAACCATCGTCAGCGCGCAGGAGATTGCGGTGGACGGCGGCCGTAAACTCGGCGTCGGCGCCCTGCCAGTCGATTGTGCCCTCCTTGTCATAGTGCGCCATCAGAAGATGGCGGAAAACGACATTGGGCGTGTCGTCCGGGCGCGCAAACTTCACCTCGTCGAGCAGATTGTCGAACTGTTCCTGTAGGCCGTCCTCACCGGCGTGCGCAGCCTTGATAGCCTTTATCTCTTTCCTGTCCTTGGCCTTCTCGAGCGCCGCCACGAGATCCTTCTGACGGTCAAGCTGGGTTTCAAGGTCGGACACCTCTTCCTCGAGCTCGGCGACCCGTTCAGTAACTACCTGATACGCTGCCGCATCGATCTTGCGCGCGGGGACAAGCGAGCGGAGCACCTTTTTGAGATCGGTTTTCCACGCGGTCCTCTTGTCATCCCATGCGTGCTCGCCGCGCGGCTCAAGCGTGGTCAATGGCACGATCATTCTCCGCAGATCAATCAGGCCCTCTTTCTTGGTAATGTCCCATGCCTGCCTGAGGCCCAGGGTCTTGGTCACACTATCGAACGCCACAGGCGGCACGACGATGGGCAGCGTGCGGTGTTCGCGCGACCAAGCGGCACCGAGTTCCATCATCCAGAAGGCGCTCTCGAGATACGCCGGGGTCAGGAGAAGCAGGACTAGCTTCGGCGCCTCGATCTGCTCGCGGATATAGGTGTTGAAATCGGTCCCGAACGGAATGCCATTATCCGCAAGGCTAGAGCAGAATATCTCGGCAACCGGGACACCGATTGCTTGCTTGAGGAAGTCTGCCAGCAGCTCTGCCAGCTTCTTGTCCGCCACCGCGTGACTGATGAAGATAGATGCCATGCCTTGACTGTTGGCGCGCCGGCAATTCGGTGTCCACCCTCGACCGAATTAACAACGCAGAACAATCTCATGGGGGGATGTTCCCCCGCCGGCGAGCCGACAGTCTCCGCTGGCGCAGCGAACCGATTGGGGCGGCAGTAATCGTGATGGTGTCCATGGTGAGTTCCTTTGTGTTGAAGGAACCTCACGATCTCATGGCGACTCCGCCTCGCCCAACGGCCCGCTATTGCGGCGCGCGCTTGCCACAAGTACCCATCCCGCGGAGCGGGTTCGTCCTTGTCCCAATTATCGTCATTCCGAGGGCGCGACGAGCGATTGCTGAACCGATGAATGGATGTCCAGAGTTGGAAAGCGCAATAACGATGCTGAACGTCCACAAGTGGGTCGTTGCCGCCTCCGGGTTGGGCTCTCCGGATCAATCGTCATGCGCGTCCAGTAGCATGCGCAGCTTTTCAGCATCTTTGGGCGTGGCGGGATTGTAGATGATCATCCCCAGCTCCGGCCGGCCTTCCACAGCGAATGACGAATAATCCATCGTGAGCAGTCGCGCATTGGGGTGACGGATTCGCTTCACCCCTTCGCCATGAGTGACCACGTTGTTGTCCTGCCACAGTGCATCGAACTCAAGGCTGTCGTACCGGACCGGCTCGTTGCGCGACTTGCGGCCCGGGATGCAGGGCTGGATGCCTTGGGCTTGAAGAGCGTCCCTGAACCAGTCGGCGTCGTAGCCGCGGTCGCCGAGCAGCCACTGCGCCTTCGGCATGTCATCGAGCGGCGCTGCCGCGCCGGTGTAATCGCTGACTTGGCCCGCGGTCATGAAGAAGCTCAAGGGGGCACCCGTTTGCATCGGCGACGGCATGGAGCTTGGTGTTCATGCCGCCTTTGGTGCGACCAATCAGGCGGCCGAGATCCCCTTTTTAACCCGCAGGCTCGATGCCGTGCGGTGCGCCTTCAGGTAGGTCGCGTCGATCATGACCGTCTGCGGCTCGCCAGCGCAGCCCATTGCGGTTGACGAACACGATGCCGCTCAACACCCGCCGGTCATCGACCCGGGGCTTGCCGTGGCTTTTCGGAAAGAACGGCCGCAGCCGCTCCATCTGCTCATCCGTCAGCCAAAGCAGGTCGCTCATCCCAGTCTCCTTGGGGAGCCTGAATCAGATCGCGATGCTCACATCAATGGGTCCTGACCCTAAGACTGCCAACCCCAGCCTCCTCTACCTTCCACCGTACAGCACCGACACCAACCCGATCGAACAGGCCTTCTCGAAGCTAAAGACTCATCTGTGCAAAGCCGGTGAGCGTACCATTCATGGCCCCTGGAACGGTATAGGCCACATGCCCGACCTTTACTCACCAGCCGAGTGTGCCAACTACTGTACTAACGTCGGTTATGACGCAGATCGACCGGAAACCGATCTAATATATGAGACCTCCATTGATTTAAATATTAACGACCTATGATTTTCAGCTAAAAAATCCACTATGCTACTGAAATCGGGCAGTTTCATAAACTATTGCCATCTGCACTGCGCGAAGGAAATTATGCAACAGGTTGCAAGCTTTAAAATACGCGTTACCGTACGAGTTTAATGGTGGGGCATGCTATTATCATAAACTGCAGAGTATGGGATCGGACATATGAGAATGGCTATTTTGCTAATCTTTTTAGTATTTGGCACTGTGTCGAACGCTGCAGAGACAACAACATACGCATGTGATGCAAAAGGCCGATTGATGAAAGTGGTGAAATCAGGTGGTCCTAACAGTGGCAGCAGCACTGCTTATATCAATGACAAATCAGATAATCGCGTTCGCGTAACTATCAGAGGATTATCTCGGTAAATGATTATTACTGCATTATAGCGATTGGGGGGGTGTAATGAATAAGTTGTTACGACCTGTGTTTAAATTTTCTTTTTTGCTCGCAAGCGTGTCGGGCATAAGTTTGGCCAGCCAGTCTGCCCAAGCCCAGATTTATAGCATTTATCCCCCACCTCCCGTTGGGTCGGAAGTCGATGAGCATGGCGTCGATTTACTATCGGGCAGAGTATTCATAAAAGATACTCAGGTTTCTATAGGAAATGAAGAAAACGGCATATCGAGAATATATTATGGCAATGGCCTGTGGGATAACTTCACAGGAGGCATAAATGCCGACGGATCTGCCAGGATCGTCAGCATAGGCCTGACGTCTGAGCGATTTACGTTGTCAAACGGATCATGGGTCAGCGATCAAAAAACCGGTTCAAAGCTAGAGCAATCTACGGGCATGTATACTTATACGATGTCCAATGGCACCATTGCTCGATTTTCTACAGCAAGAGCAGGAAATATACCTACAAAAGCCGATGTAGCACGACTTTACCAGATAACTTATCCAACCGGTGAAATAATTAATATAACTTTCAAAACCCTGAATATTAGCGAGTCATCTGGTGACAGTCCTCCATTGCGAGGTGAGCGCGTTCAATCGATTTCTAGCAATAAGGGATACCAGTTAAAATATCTGTACGCAGGAAGCACGACTACAGATAAATGGTTTACACTCACCAAGATAATTGCCCTAAACAATAATGTAGAATCGTGCACCGCTTCATCAGACACCTGTTCACCAAACAACTCATGGCCGACGGTAAATTTCAGTTCTGCCGATGCTAACAATTACGGCAACTTTCAAGAGACCGACAATCTCGGCCGGGTAACAAGTCGATCAAGATACAGCATATCATACCCAGGTGGATTAAACATTACGTATGGGGCCTCTGATGGTCGTGTGACATCGTGGTCCAATGGCAGCCAGACTTGGACTTACCAATATTCTGCAAATGGTGATACGCAAACAACGACTGTAAAAGATCCTTCTGGCAATTCAAAAGTATACACATTTAGCATATCTCTTTCATCTCTTAAATCAGTTAAAGATCAGCTCGGCAATACAACTTCTAATGAGTTAGAACCAGGAAGTGGTCGCATACTTTCCATCATTAAACCTGAAGGAGACAAGGTAACTTTTGGATATGATGGCCGCGGAAACATGATATCTCAAACTCTGACATCAAAAAATGGATCTTCCTCGATTTCTTCAGTTTCGTCATTTTCGTCGAGCTGCGCGAATGCTGTATCATGTAACAAACCCAATTCAAAAACTGATGCCCGTGGGGGTGTTACAGACTATACGTATGATAGCGTCCATGGCGGAATTTTAACGGAAACGCTACCAGCCGATGCGGCTGGAGTTAGGCCGCAAACGCGCTATGCCTACACGCAGTTGGGAAGCAATGGTTCGCCAGCGTCGAGCGGAATATGGATGCTTACTGGCATTTCAACCTGCCTATCTGGCTCTTCCTGTGCGGGAACAAGTGCGGAAGCCAAGAAAAGCATCTCATATGGTCCGGGACTTTTGCCCGTATCGATCACCGTCTCGAGTGGGGACGGGGCAATTAGCGGCACAACTGCTATGTCATACGACAATTGGGGCAATATCATCAGTATTGATGGCCCATTGCCGGGATCGGCGGATACGACGAACTATACTTATGACGCGATACGTCGGATAACGAGCGTCGTGTCCCCGGACCCCGATGGCAGCGGTCCGCGAATGCGGCGCGCGAAAGTGACGCATTATCTACTCAACGGCCTTGCGGACTCGGTGAGTGTGGGGACAACGGACGCGAATGGCGGGTCGTTCAACTCGCTGCAGCAACTGGTCAGTACTTTCGACGGTAATATGCGTAAGGTCCAGGACACGCTGTCGGCGTCGGGTACGACCTATTCAGTGACGCAGTATGGCTATGACGCCGTCGGTCGGCTGCAATGCACGGCCGTGCGCATGGATCCGAGCCAGTGGGGTAACCAGAGCGATGCCTGCACGCCGCAGACGAATGGCGGCAATGGCCCGGACCGTGTGACCAAGCAGGTGTACGATGCCGCCGGGCAAGTGACCGGTGTCTATTCGGCGCTCGGTACCGGCGCGCAGGCCTTTGAGCAGACGAGCTATACACCCAACGGCAAGGTCGCCAGCGTGACCGACGGCAATGGCAACGTGACGACCGCGGGATATGACGGGTTCGACCGGCAGACGACCACGACCTATCCGGGCGGCAGCTATGAGCAGCTGACCTATGACGCCAATGGCAATGTGGTGACGCGCCGCCTGCGCGATGGCCAGGTCATCAACTATGGTTATGATGCGCTCAACCGGATGACGTCGAAGGACCGGCCCAACAACAGCTACTCGGAATATGACCAGAGCTATGGCTATGATCTTGTCGGTCACCTGACGAGCGCGTCAGACACCAGCGGTCGAACCCTGAAATATGATTATGACGCGCTGGGCAATCGCCGCGCTCAGTATGACAATGTCTATACCTTCGGCAACGCGACCTTCCAGTATGACGCGGCAGGACGTCGTACGAAGATGACATGGGGCGACGGGAACGCCGTGACCTATGACTATCTCACGACCGGTGAGATGAACACGATCCGCGACGGGGCGGGCAACGCGCTTGTAACGTTTGGCTATGACGATCTGGGGCGGCGTACGAGCCTGACCCGGGCAAACGGCACGGTGACCTCTTATGCCTATGACCCGGCATCGCGTCTGTCGCAATTGACGCAGGATTTGGCGGGAAGCGCCAATGACCTGACGGTGACGTTCGGCTATAATTCGGCAGGTCAGATCACGAGCCGGAATGCGTCGAACGATGGCTATGCCTGGACGGCTGGCGTGAACGCCGACCGCAGCTACAGCGTCAACGGACTGAACCAGTATACCCAGGCTGGCTCCGTGTCGCTCGGCTATGATGGGCGCGGCAATCTGACGAACTCGGGCAGCGATACCTACAGCTACACGGTCGATAACCAGATGGCGGTCGGCAAGGGAATCGGCATGGCCTATGATCCGCTTGGCCGCCTGTTCAATGCCGCGGTCGATCCGGGCACCAACACCTCATTCACCTATGACGGGCCGGACCTGATCGCGGAGACCAACCAGAATAACGGAGCACTGCTGCGCCGCTATGTCTATGGCCCGGGCAGTGACGAGCCGCTGATCTGGTATGAAGGCGCAGGGCTTGGTGACCGGCGCTGGCTACATGGCGATGAGCGCGGCTCGGTCATCGCAGTGACTAACGATGCGGGCAACGCCATCGCGATCAACCGTTATGACGAATATGGCATCCCGCAGTCCGGCAATATCGGGCGCTTCCAATATACCGGGCAGAAGTGGCTGCCAGCGCTCGGCCTCTACGACTATAAGGCTCGCACCTATTCGCCCACCCTCGGCCGCTTCATGCAAACCGATCCCATAGGCTACGGCGACGGCATGAACTGGTATAACTACGTCAAGGGCGATCCTATCAACGCAACAGATCCAAGTGGACTACGGACCCGATGGGTATGCGTCACTTCTTTCGGGGTTATGCGATGCGGTTGGGTAGATGATGGGAGTGACCACAAAGATTTTTCGGGGGCAGACTGGAATTACAGTCAAAATTACGGTCAAAACTCGGAACGGAGTGGCAGCGGCAATGCAAATCAAAGTCCCACCAGCATACTATGCAACACTGGATCAGATTGTAGCTTAAAATGGCCTTGGCCAACAGATAAATGCGCTTCCTCCATGCTTGATTCATGCAGACTAGAACGGTTTTTGAAAGAGCAACAAGGCAAGAAAGGGTTTTGCGATAATTCGATTAACGGCAGGAAAGTGACTGAAGCTGCCGTTCAAGGCGCTTATGGTGGTTCAATGATGAAACTCGCAATGCGAGCTACAGCCGGTGCCGCCGCTGGAACACTTATTGAACCCGGCGGTGGAACAATTGGCGGAATGTTACTAAGTTTACTTAAAGATTCCGCATTGGGAGCCGCCTTTGGTGCTGGCAAGTCATCTATTTCTCAGGCGTGTTTCTGATGAAGTACGCCAAGATCGGTGCTGCATTCCTAGTATCCGCGTTCTTAGCAATCGCTGTATCTATATTCGCTAGCAAAATAGGCCTTCTTTCGGAAAGTTCTAGTAACATTCTAGCCGGAGCATTAGGTGTGGGTATTTTTACGCTGTTTGGGTACTTTATTAATAATGATGATTAAAGTATTATTCTAATTCTAATGCAAGATCTAACTAATATTGCTAAAAAATGTGACTTATATATAATATTTAAATCTGATAGCGGCGAGTTAGAATTGACGGCTCGCGGTGATAGCGGCCTGCTAAGGTTAGGACGTAGCGGAGGCACTGGTCTCCGCTACGTCTAAGATCTTCATGCAGTTGGGCAGCGATCTTAATGGCTCCGTCGGCTGCCTCATGCCAACGTGGCAGGCGACCGATATTGATGGCGGATGAGCTGGAGATCGAGGGCGTTGCCACCTAGCTCGTTTCGCCGTTTCAATTTCTTGTCAGAGGTGATCTGACTAGTCGTACTAATGTACGTGCGCTTCCCGCTGTCACTGCGGAATGTGGAAGACCTGTTGTTCGAGCGTGGCATCGACATCTGCCATGAGACGGTGCGGCTGTGGTGGAACAGGTTCGGTCCGATATTTGCCGGTGACATCCGCCGTGCACGCGTGAGCCGCATGCGAAGCTTTCGGCATTGGCGATGGCATCTCGACGAGATGTACGTGAAACTGAACGGCGAGATGGTCTACCTGTGGCGGGCGGTTGATCACGAAGGCGAGGTGCTGGAGAGCTACGTCACAAGAACACGCGACAAGGTCGCGGCGCTAGCCTTCAAGAAGAAAGCGCTCAAGCGGTACGGTTCACCTGAGGCAATCACGACCGACGGACTGCGCAGCTACGGCGCGGCCATGGACGAATTGGGTTGCCGTGATCGTCAGGAGATCGGCTGGTGGGTCAGCAACCGGGTGGAGAGCAGCCACCTGCCGTGCCGATGGGGACTGTCAGAAATTTTGTGCGGGAGGCCGCTAACGTCATCAGATGACGAACCGCTCGCCGAAGATGACGGCGAACTGGGTTTTTGCCTCCGACCACTCACGGGGTGGACGCTTCCACTCCTGAGCGGCGGTGTTGAGCACGAGGTATAGCAGCTTCATCGCGGCATCGTCACCGGGGAAGTGGCCGCGGGTCCGCACGGCTCTTCGCAGTTTCGAGTTCAGCGCCTCGATGGCGTTGGTAGTATAGATGATCCGGCGGATGCCCTCGGGGAAGGCGAAGAACGGGATCACCTGGTCCCAATGGCGCCGCCAGCTCTGCGCGATCACCGGATGCCGTTTGCCCCAGGGACCGGCCTCGAAGGCGTCGAGCGCCACCAGGCCGGCCTCGGCCGTCTCGGCGCGGTAGACGCTGCGGAGCGCCTGCGCGATCGGCTTGCGGTCCTTCCAGGACGCAAAGCTCATCGAGTTGCGCAACAAGTGGACGATGCAGGTCTGGACGATCGTCTCCGGGAAGGCCGCGTTGATCGCCTCTGGGAACCCCTTCAGGCCGTCAACGATGGCGATCAGGATATCGGCGACACCGCGATTTTTGAGCTCGTTCATCACCCGCAGCCAGAATTTGGCGCCCTCGGTCTGCTCGATCCGGATGCCGAGGATGTCCTTGGTTCCGTCAGGTAAAATGCCGAGCGCGATGTATACCGCCTTGTTGCGGACGAAGCCCTCATCGCGGATCTTCACCCGGATCGCGTCGAAGAAGACGAGCGGGTAGCAGGTGTCGAGCGGGCGGCCCTGCCATTGCGCCACGGTCTCCAGCACCGCGTCGGTCACCGTCGAGATCAGGTCCGGCGACACCTCGATGCCGTACAACTCCTCCAGGTGACCGCGGATCTCGCGCACCGTCATGCCCCGCGCGTACATCGACACGATCTTGTCGTCGAAATCCGGAAACCGACGCTGGTATTTGGCGATGAGCTTGGGGTCGAACGTCCCCGCCCGGTCACGCGGAATGTCCAGCGTCACCCTCGATGTGCCCGTCAGCATCGTCTTGCAAGACGACCGGTTACGCCGGTTGCCGACACCATCGGCGCCCTCGTTTTCCAGATGATCGTCGAGCTCTGCCGACAGCATCCGCTCCGACAGAGCCTTCTTCAATTCGTCGAGCAGCCCGTCCTTGGCGAACAGCTCTTGAGGGTCACGGCCGGCCAGCAGCCGGTCCAGAACATCCTTGTCAATTGCCATATCGATGGTCCCTTCCATTCCATCCTATGGCCTCCCGCACAAAATTTCTGACAGTCCCTGCCGATGACGAGAGCGGGCAATGCTACGGCAAATGAAGGCGCTACAAAAGTTCGCCTCCGTGCATGCCAACGTCCACAACCACTTCAGCCTGGAACGTCACCTCATCGACCGACAGACCTACCGAGAACGACGCTCCGCCGCGCTGGCGGAGTGGCAGATCCTTGCAAGCTAGGCTGCTGCACTTAAAGACCGAACGGCATCGTATGGAGAGCGGTTCGCGTTAGACTGACAGCACCATTCGGGACATATGCGATATCAGAAAAGGTGATCGACATTATCGAAGGCATTGAGCCGGATGTGCACAACTACATCGCATACGAAATGCTTAACCCAGACGGCTCAGCACACCCTGCCAAGCGTTGGTTGCTAAACATCTGCGGGAGATCAGAGGTAATCGATGTCGAAAAATCGAACGTCGTGCAACTCGGTACCGGCATGTTCGCGGATGTAACCGCAGGAGGGCGGCGGCCGCTCATCGTAGTCAAAGCGGATTGTGCGGCACAACGGGCGATTTGGCATGAGTGGCGATACCACTCTAGCCACCGCTTCATAGTCAGCGACCGCTTCTGGAGTGCTTTGCAAGCCGGGAACATCAGAGGCTGGTCGCCCAAGTTTGGAACCTACCCAGATCATATCGAGGAAGCCTGATAGTGCTGAGGTCGGAAAACGGCCGATTCCCAACAGTTTCCGCTTGCACCCAGCCATGCCATTAAGGGGAGAGTTCGTTAATTCTCTGAGAGTAAAGCAATTCTTCTTCTGGCGGGGAGAATGCAGTGATCTGGTATGTTCTGTTTTTTGTTGCGGTGGCCTTTTTATGGATGCGCCATCGCCAGCGACGTTCCAAAGACATGATATCGACCGATACCGGCGCTGCTCTTCCACCCCCCGTTCGCAGACGCGATTTTCGTGAACTAGCGCGCGCAGAAGAGGTAAAATCGACCTTGCCCCAACCTGAATCGGTCCGTGTGTTGCAGGCGCGCACTTCGCGGCCGAGCAGCATATCAGAGAGCGTTTCTGTGGTATTACGCCGACAGGTGCCGCCGCGTGACGAACAGCCACGTTCATGGCTGGGCGGCCTGCCAATGCTTCCTGAAGGGGTGGAATGGCCCCTAGGCGTCAATCCGGAAAATCGCGGTGCCGGGGAAGTGCCGCTGCACTTCATCGCTCAAGTCTGTTGCGCTGATCTTCCCACAGAGCTGTGGGGAGGTTTGGGGCCGCGTGAAGGTTGGTTGCTTCTTTTCGTCAACGGAAACTCCAGTGACCATGACGACATGGGCACGTGGCGAGTTTTACACGTTCCCGAACTGGGCGAGGAACGTCAGCCGCCAGTTGGAATTGGTCCCATCCACGATGGAACCTACACCGGCAGCACTGAATGGACGCTACGTGAATCCATCTATCCACGCTGGCCGGTCGATGTGGTGTGCGTGCCTAACGAATTGAGGATCGAGGAAGGGCGGTCGCTTGCCGCGCCTAAGGATTTCGCATCGATCCTGTACGAGGGGCAGCCGGTTGCGCCGGAAAGTCGCAATCCCCTGAAGGTCGAACCTTTCACATGGCGATGCTTGGTCGAGGCTCTCGACAAAACGCTCGCTGACCTCCGGAAACCGCTGCCACCACAGGCCGACCGCTACACGCAGCAAATGCGCCAGAAGCTTAACGAACCGGGCGCGTTCGAGGACATCGTTCCAGCACTCGAACGGCACGAAGCAGAATTCTTGGAAAAGTATGGAGCGATGCTCAACGAACCTGAGCCGTCCGATCTCGATCCCAAGGAACGTGAACGGCGAGCCAACATGCGCGCAAATGCTGGCAGACGAGCCGCCAGAATCCGAGAGGTCGAAGCTCTCTTAGCCGCCAACCCGACGCCAGGTGCCCTGATAGAACGACTTGAACACGAGCAAGGTGAGGGCTGGCGCGCGCAGGCCGCTGACCACCTCGAAAGGTATCGCTCCACGATCGCGCACGACGCTCTCGACCAACCCATAACGACCGACGACATGGAAAAAACTAAGCAGGCGCTGGGCGATACCGATCGGGAAATCTGGGCGCTTGGCTGGGGACGCACCGAAGGTAAAGGACTTCCGGTGACGGTAGAGCGGCGTAAGCTGTCAGTTGTTGAGCGATTGAATCCTAACATTCCGACTGCCTCTGTAGCCGTCGCCACCCGCTATTATTTTGACCCAATCAAGCGCAATCTGATACCTACCGCAGTGGTCGCGGCGCTTGAGGCTGGCTGGCGACAACTATACGAAAATCGTCCGCATCGGATGGGTGGTTATCACGATGGCCTGCAATCCGATGCCCAACCCGGCCCGGCAGACAAATTGTTGCTGATGCAGTTCGCTACCGACTATCCTATGCACTGGCTGTGGGGAGATTGCGGAGCAGTCTATTGCTTCATTCGCCCCGGCGATCTGGAAGCGCGTGCCTGGGGCCGCGCAGAGTTTCACCTCGAATGTCACTAGGCCGCATGAGGAGCGTCTGAGAAACGCTGATTTTTGACACATCAGGGTCGATCAGGCGCGGAAAACCGGCCTTCCCTCTTCCGGCATTTGAAAACCCGTCTAACAATCTATGGCGCGAAAGCGGGTGAGTTCCATCATGTCTGATTCCGACGGTAGCCGCCGCTACTCGTCGTCCATTACGGCGGGATACATATCATAGCAGCGACGTGAAGTTTGGCTCGCCGCGCGGGTTCTCATGTCATTGTTCGGCCCTTTGCGATCACCGGTTGCCAATCGACAGAAGGGTATTGGATCTTCTCTACGGCGTCGCGGAGTACCGTCATTTCGGCGCCGCGCCCATACAGCGTGCTGACGGATCCATCTGCATGGCCGAAGAGCAAATCGACGATTTCTCTCAAAACCTTGCCGCGCACGGCGCGCTTCCCGGTGTGGCGAAACGAGTAGAACACCAGTTCCGGATCGGACAGGCCGATTGCATCGAGGAAATCGTTCAGCACGCGCGACAGGCGCTGTGTCCGACTGCCATAGGCATTGGCTTCGAGTTCGGGAAACAGCCACTCCGCGCCTTCTGCGCGGCGCGCGCTCACCATATCGAGGAAGCCCGCTTCGAGCAGCATCGAATGCAACGGGATGTCCCGCTTGGCGCTGGCGGTCTTCATCCGCTTGGCTGGCCCCTCTTGCTCCCGGCGGACGCGCAGCCGATCGGGTTCGATGGCAATGTATGGGATGCCATCGTCGGTCTTGATGTTCCCCGGCCGCAGCTTGCCCAGTTCGTCGAGGCGGCAACCTGTGAATGGCGCGAGCATCAGTATCCAGAATAGCGTTCGGGGCGCCACCCCGCTGCGCTCAGGCAGGGGCGCGGTGAAAATCCTGGTCATATCCTCCGGCTCGAAAGGGAGGCGGGCGTCCTCCGCTGACTTCTTGGGCATGGACTTCACGGTCTTGGCGACGTTGCCGTCGATGACCTCCAGTTCCTCAACGGCGTGTTCGAGGGTCACCCTTATGGCCGACAAGGCCTTGTTGACGGTCGCGGGCGATAGCGTGGGCAATCCCTCGGCTTCCGCAAGTGCGACCTGTTCCAGCAGGGGTAGGGCGGCAACTTCTTTCTTTGCGCGGCTTGGAAGTCCGGCACAGGTGCGGCGATAGGCCCGTACCATCGATGCCGTGATCTGATCGACGGGCGGGTCGTCATGAAGCTGGGCAAAGCGATTCACGGCGGTTCGCCACTCGTCGACGAGTTTGGCCTCGTGCGGCTCGAACTTAGCCCACGCTTCATAGACCTCGGTGATCGTCGGCACCGTCTTGGCTGGAGGTGTCGGCAGCTGTGGTTCGTTCGAAGGTGGGGAGAGCGCGGGGACGACCGTCCCGGAGCCCGCCACAAGGACCGAAGGTGATAGGATACGGCTTCGTGCGGGATCGATGCTGAGGGCGCAGGCGGCGCAGAGCCTGTCGAGGTAAGCGCGACCAATTGCCTCATAGAGTTCGGGCGCCAGCGGCCAGCCCAGGGTGTTTGCGGAGGCCACCGCCGCGATCAACCACTCGATCGGATCGAGGGTGGGGAGGGCGGCAACGCGCTGTAGCGTCTCCAGCCAAGGCAGGGGCATGAAGGCGGGCACCGCATTCAGCATGGCGGTTCGGCTTGCGTGATCGCGAAGATCATCAAGGCCCGGCGGCACGCCGAAGTCGTAGCGGGCACCGGGCGCATGGTCGGTCAGGCCGTTGGCAAATTCGAATGCCCCGAGCTCGAGCGCGGCGAGTTTCTGCGCCACGCCGCGGAGTTGCTCGTCCGACTCTCCGTCGAGAAAATCGTCGACCATCACATGTGCCAAGCGGAGTTGCCGGCTAGCCAAGGCGCGACGGGCGGCGGCGAGCTTCTGCTCGTAGATCACGGCATGCGGGTGGTAGCGCTGACGGGCTTCGTCAGGATCGCGGGTCTCGAGGGTGCGCTTATACTCGCTCGACGCGCCATCGAAGAACGGTCGCAGTGCGGCGGGGACGACCCGTCGGAAGTAGTAAATGCCGGTGCGAGGATCTTTGAAAGGGGTGGCCATACGGATCACTTTGTACGCATCCTTTGTACACAAGGATGGGTAAAGCGTCCATGAAGACCGCCTAAACCGCGCAAATCCGCCATTCTGGCGGGTGCTGGTGACCCCTACGGGAATCGAACCCGTGTTTCAGCCGTGAAAGGGCCGCGTCCTAACCGCTAGACGAAGGGGCCGCCGAAAGGGCGTTGGCGGCGTTTAGGGGAGGGGGGGAGACGCGTCAATCCCTTTTTTCCCCGTTGCGATGGCTTGCATGGCCATGGCTTCCGTCGATCCCTCCCTCAATCGGCCCAGGCGGCGTCCTCGACATGGAGTTCGGCCACATCGCGGCCGGACCAGTCGTCCACCTTGGCACGCCCGGCGAGCCAGAGCCGTCGCGACGATCCCGCGCCGAGCAGCGCCTGGCCCAGCGCGCTGTCCGCCTGCCGGAAAGCCATGGCCTTCAGGCTGCGGCCGTCCGCGCCCGCCACGACCGCGCGGACATGGTTGGTGCCGACCAGATCGGCGCGGACCACGCGGAACGGCCCGGCGGCGATGCGCGGCGCGGGCCAGCCCATGCCATAGGGGCCGCCCGCCTCCATCGCACCGACCAATGCGGGATTGACCCCGCCCGGGGCCAGCACCGCATCGACCAGCAGCGCGCGGCCCGCGCCGGCGCGCACGACCACGTCGGCCAGCCGTTGCTCCAGGAAATCGGCCAGTTCGCCGATCCGCTCCGCCGCCACGGTCAGCCCGGCCGCCATCGCATGGCCGCCCCCGGCGATCAGCAGCCCCTGTTCCTTGGCCGACAGGATCGCCGCGCCCAGATCGACGCCCGACACTGAACGGCCGGAGCCCTTGCCGATGCCGCTTTCATCGACCGCGATGACGATGGCGGGGCGGTCGAGCTTTTCCTTCAGCCGTCCGGCGACGATGCCGATGACGCCGGGGTGCCAGCCGGGGCCGGAGACGATCGTGACCTGGCGGCCGGTGTCGATCAGCGTCTCGGCGGTTGCCTGGACCCCTGCCTCGATCGCGCGGCGTTCCTCGTTGAAATGGTTGAGCTCCTCTGCGATGCCGCGCGCCTCGCCCGGGTCGTCGGTGGTCAGCAGGCGGACGCCCAGATCGGCGCGTCCCACCCGACCGCCCGCATTGATACGCGGCCCCAACGCAAAGCCCAGGTCGGAGCAGGTCGGCGCGCGGGTCAGCCGTGCCGCCTCGGTCAGCGCGGCCAGGCCGATATTGCGCCGCTGCGCCATGACCTTCAGCCCCTGCGCGACAAAGGCCCGGTTGAGCCCGCGCAGCGGGGCGACATCGGCGACGGTGCCCAGCGCGACCAGGTCGAGCAGGTCGAGCAGCCGTGGCTCGGTGCGATCGGCGAAGAATCCGCGCGCGCGCAAGGTGCGCAGCAACGCGGCGCCCAGCAGGAAGCACACCCCCACCGCCGCCAGATGGCCATAAGCCGCGCCCTCGGTCTCATCGAGCCGGTTGGGGTTCACCACCGCATAGGCCAGCGGCAATTGCGTCGCGCATTTATGGTGGTCGACGACCAGGATCTCGATCCCGGCGGCCTGCGCGGCGGCGAGCGGCTCGAACGCCTGCGCGCCGCAATCGACCGTGACGATCAGCTTCGCCCCCTCCGCCTGCAACCGCAGCAGCGCGCCCTCGGTCGGGCCATAGCCTTCGGTCATGCGGTCGGGGATATAGGCGCGGGGCGCCAGCCCCAGGTCGCGCAGCAGCCGGACCATCAGCGCGGAGGAGGTCGCGCCGTCCACGTCATAATCGCCGAAGATCGCCACCGGCTCGCGCGCGATCACCGCATCGGCCAGCCGGGTGGCGGCGCGGTCCATGTCACGGAAGATCGACGGGTCGGGCATGAAGCCGCGGATCGAAGGCGCGCGGTGCGCCTCGATCGCGTCGGGCGGGCAACCGCGCGCGAGCAGCAACTGCGCGACCAGATCGTCATGGCCCAGCCCGTCGCGCGCATCGGCGGCCAGCGCGCGCCAGCGCCAGGGTTGGCCGAGAATGGACTGGGCGATGCCGAGGACGTCGGTCATCGGCGCGGGCGAACGGGGAAGCGGAACGTCACGCGAACGCCATGCCATGGCTCTCCGCTCAAGGACAAGGGGAGAGGGGCGGGGGCAGCGGGATCAATGCACCCAATTGCCTTCGCGAAACCATTTGGTGATGACATATTTCACGCCCTCGACCACCGGCATCCCTTCATGCAGGGTCAGCTCGTTGGGGGTGCCGTCCAGCTTCATGTTGTTCCAGGCGAGGAGGAGCCCGCGCTTGGGTGCGACTCGAATCCCCACCTGCGGGAACCAGGTCGCGCCGCCCTCCGGCACGTCGTTCAGGTAGATCATCGCCGTCCAGGTGCGCTGTCCGCCATGGACCTTCACCTTTTCCCAATAATTCTCGGTTTCGTGGAAATAATCGTGATGCGCGCGGAACAGCTGGCCGGGCGCGTAGCGCTGGCCCTGCATCGTCTCCCCCTGTTCGGGCGCGATGCCGAGCAGGTCGGCGATCGATTCGTCGATCGGCTGCACATCGGCGGACCAGCGGTTCATGTCGCAGCTTTCCGAGGTGCGGAAACCGTAATCGGGCCGGTCGGACAACAGCGTCGAGGGGCGGCGGTTGGAATCGATCATCGCCATCAGTCCGTCGCATTGCTGCGGCGTCAGAAACTCGTGCTGGTAATAGATTTGCGCGGTGTCGGTCGCGACGCGCGTGACGGCGGGATTGGCGTCCAGCCGCTCGGCGACGGTGACGCCGAAGCGGGCGCGGACGGGCGACGCGGCGGGGTTGCCCTTGGGCTTCCTCGAAAAGAACGACATGACCGCGATGTGCGACGATGCGCCGGCAAAGACAAGAGGGTCGGGGAGAGAAGGGGACGCTCACCCGTCGAAGCGTCCCCCCCTTCCCCTGAGTCCGGGTTTACCAGAAGATGTCGTACACGATGTCGACGACCAGGCCGCTGCGCAGGTCGACCAGCACCGCGTCATTATAGTAGCGGACCCAGCGATAGGGGCCGTAGGCGGGCGGCAGGCGATAGGCATAGGGGTCCGACAGCCAATAGCTCTGGCCGAAGAACATCGGCTCCATGATGACGCCGCTGGAGAAGCGCTGATAGCCATAGATGCCTTCGGGGGCATAATAGCGGGGCAGGCGATAGACGCCGCGATTCAGCGAGCGCCAGCCCATCCAGTCATAGCGGCGATCGCGACGCCAGCCGCTATTCCACTGATCGGCCCAGGCGCGACGCTCGGCGAACCCGTAATTCTGATAGCCATGGTCGCGCCAGTCGCCATAGCTGCGCTGCCACCGGTCGCGCTCCTCGCGGCGGCGTTCCTCATCCCGCCAGCGCGGATCGCGCCACTGGCCGGCCGGCCCCGGGCCGCGCCAGCCGGGGTCGCCGTGCCAGTCGCCCCGGTTAGGGTCGGGGCGATCCGGATAGGGGTGGGGGCCGCCGGGGTTGGGCGCTGGCGGTCGGCCGTCGTGATTGCCCCAGAACCCGCCGCCGGGCCCACGATCGGGTGCCGGAGGCACCTGCGGCGGGCGCGGCGCTTCCGGATGGGTGGGACGATATTCGGGACGGTTTTCGGGGAAGGATTCGCGGTCGTGAAAGATCGGGCGGCCTTCGCCGCGCTCGACCCGTCCGGCCGGGCCGCCGGGGTTGCCGGGACCGCCCGGTGCCATCGGCGCTTCGGGGCGCGGGCGCGGCCCGCGATCCATCATCATGTCCTGCGCGCTCGCGACCATCGGCGTGAACCCCGCCGCGATCGCGCCCGCCACCAGAAACGCCGCCATCCCATGCCTGCGCATCACCGTCTACCTCATGTGTCGGCGCACGAGCCGACCCCCATCATCGGATGAACCCTGCCCGATCCGCGTTGAGCGGAGGCTGAACCCCATCGTCAGCAAGATGAAAGAATCGCGTCAGCGCGCGTCATCTTGGGCGATGGCGGGCGTCAGGGCGGGTACGGCGCGCGCGGCGTCGGCGGGTTCGATGGCGGGCAGCGGCGCGGCGGGGATCGTCTCTTCGCCGCGCTGGGCGCGGGCGGCGCGCTGGATCGCCTCGACCAGCCGGGGATAGATGCCGCAGCGGCACAAATTGGTGATCCCGGCACGGATCGTCGCTTCGGACGGATCGGCATCGTGGCGGAGCAGCGCGGCCGCGGCCATCACCATGCCGGGAATGCAATAGCCGCATTGACTGACATTGGCGGCAAGGAAGGCCTGCTGCACGGGATGCGAGCGATCGCGCGACAGCCCTTCGATCGTCGTCACCACGCTGCCCTCGATCGCGCCGATCGGCACCTGGCAGCTTCGCCGCGCCCGGCCGTCGATATCGACGGTGCAGGCGCCGCAATCCCCGGTGCCGCAGCCATATTTGGTGCCGGTCAGGTTGGACGCGTCGCGCAGCGCCCAGAGCAGCGGCGTGTCGGGGGACAGGCGATAGCGGATCGGCTGGTTGTTGACGGTCAGGCTGGTCATCGCCCCGCTGTCCTAGGCGATTATCCCCGCGCCCGCGAGCCCGGGCCGGATGGTCATCGCCGGGGCGTATCCTCGCCCAGCATCGGCGCGGCGCGGTCCAGCGCGAGGGCGGCGTCGGAAAAGCGGATCGGGGTGCGCACGCCGGGGACGGTCGATCCATCGGGCCGCGCGGGATGGATGGCCAGCCCGCGCGCCACGACCTGCGGGTCGGCAAAGGCCTGTTCGACCGTGTTGATCGGCCCGGCGGGCACCCCCGCCGCCTCCAGCCGGGCGAGCAGCGCGTCGCGCGGCCAGGTCGCCGTCGCGGTCTCGATCTCCAGGGTCAGCGCGGCGCGATGTTCGCAGCGCAGCGCGTTGGTCGCGTAGCGCGGATCCTCGCCATCGATCCCGACCACGCCGGCAAAGCGCCGGAACTGCGCGTCGTTGCCCACCGCCAGGATGAACCAGCCATCGCGGGCGGGAAAGGCGGCATAGGGCACGATATTGGGATGCGCATTGCCCAGCCGGGTCGGCGTCACGCCCGAGGCGAGATAGTTCATCGCCTGATTGGCCAGCACGCCCGTCATCGTGTCGAGCAGCGCCATGTCGATATGCTGGCCGCGCCCGGTCCGCGCGCGCAGGTGCAGCGCGGCCTGGATCGCGATCACCGCATAAAGGCCGGTCATGATGTCGGCGAGCGCGACGCCGATCTTCTGCGGCGCTCCGCCGGGATCGCCGGTCAGGTCCATGATCCCGCTCATGCCCTGCACGATGAAGTCATAGCCTGCCCGCGCGGCATAGGGCCCGTCCTGCCCGAATCCGGTGATCGAGCAATAGACCAGCCGCGGGTTGATCGCCGACAGGCTGGCATGGTCGAGGCCGTAGCGGCGCAGGCCGCCCAGCTTGAAATTCTCGATCACCACATCGGCATCGGCGATCAGGGCGCGGACGATCGCCTGCCCCTCCGCCGTGGCGAAGTCCGCGACGATCGAGCGCTTGCCGCGATTGGCCGCGTGGAAATAGGCGGCGTCGCGGCTGCCATCGGGATTCTCGATGAAGGGCGGGCCCCAGCGGCGGGTATCGTCGCCCTCGGGGCTTTCGACCTTCACCACCTCCGCGCCGAGGTCGGCCAGCACCTGCCCCGCCCAGGGCCCGGCGAGGATGCGCGCCAGTTCCACGACCTTCAGCCCGGCCAGCGGCGCGGGCCGGGTCATCCGGCGCGCTCCGATCCGGGCTCGCGAAGGGCTGGGGCCGCCAGCCTCAAAATGCGGCGATTCCGGTGATCGCGCGGCCCAGGATCAGCGCGTGGACGTCGTGCGCGCCCTCATAGGTGTTGACCGTCTCCAGGTTCATCAGGTGGCGCATCACCTGATACTCGCCCGAAATGCCGTTGCCGCCATGCATGTCGCGCGCGGCGCGGGCGATATCCAGCGCTTTGCCGACATTGTTGCGCTTGACGATCGAGATCATCTCGGGCGCGAACCGCCCCTCATCCATCAGCCGTCCGACGCGCAGCGATGCCTGAAGCCCGAGCGCGATCTCGGTCTCCATATCGGCCAGCTTCTTCTGGTAAAGCTGCGTCGCGGCCAGCGGTCGTCCGAACTGCCGACGGTCCAGGCCATAGTGGCGCGCGGCGTGGAAACAGAATTCCGCCGCGCCCAATGCGCCCCAGCTGATCCCATAGCGCGCGCGGTTGAGGCAGCCGAACGGCCCCTTCAACCCTTCGACATGCGGCAGCAGCGCGTCCTCGCCCACCGCCACCTCGTCCATCATCACCATGCCGGTGATCGAGGCGCGCAAGGACAGCTTGTTCTCGATCCTGGGCGTGCTCAGCCCCGTCATGCCCTTTTCCAGCACGAAGCCGCGGATCGCGCCGCCATGCGCGTCGGACCTGGCCCAGATCACGAACACATCGGCGATCGGCGCGTTGGAGATCCAGGTCTTGGCCCCGGACAGGACATAGCCGCCCTCGACCTTCTTCGCGACGGTGCGCATGCCACCAGGGTCGGAGCCCGCATCGGGCTCGGTCAGGCCGAAACAGCCGATCCACGCGCCGCTCGCCAGCCTGGGCAGATAGCGGCTCTTCTGGTCGTCCGAGCCATAGGCATGGATCGGATACATCACCAGGCTCGACTGCACGCTCATCATCGAGCGATAGCCGCTGTCGACCCGTTCCACCTCGCGCGCGATCAGGCCATAGGCGACATAGGATGCGCCGACGCCGCCAAAATCCTCCGGGATGGTGGGGCCGAGCAGGCCCAATTCGCCCATTTCGCGGAAGATCTCCGGGTCGGTCCGTTCGTTGGCGAAGGCGTCGATGATCCGCGGGGCCAGCCGGTCGTCGGCATAGGCGCGCGCGATGTCGCGGATCATCCGCTCGTCATCGGTCAGCTGATCGTCGAGCAGGAACGCATCCGCCCAGTCGAACTTGCCCATTCGGGACATTGGACTCTCTCCTTATGTCCCGCTTCTTCCGAAGGCCGGGGGCTTTGTCCACCCCCGGCTGCCCGGTCAGGTGGTGGATTTGGCCATGGGTGCGGTCGGGGCCTGGGCCGGGGGCGGGAACGGAGACGGGCTCGGTACGGTGCGCACCGGCTCGACCGGCGGGTTGGCGGCGATGAACGTGTCCAGCGTGCCCATCATCGTCGCCCACCAATCGACGACATCGGCGAAATTGGCGCGCGTCAGGCCGCCGATCGTCGTCACGTCGTAGCTCAGCCGCAGGTCGCCGTCCTTGGTCAACGCCAGCTGGGTAAAGCGCTTGTCGTTGTTCCACTTGTTGACGAAGGCCAGGTCGCGCGGCTTGGACGGGGTCAGCCGCATCGCGAATTGCAGCGACGCGCACTGCTTGTGCTTTTCGCAATCGTAGAAATAGACGCTGAACTTATACCCGGCGGCGGCGCTGGAGATCATCGGATCGCCCTCGCCATCGGTTTCGATCAGCCCCTGATAGCCCGCCCGCATCATCGCGCCGCCGACCGAGTTGGGATCGCTGGCGCAGACCATGTCCTTGGGACATGGGTCGGTGTCCTTGGCCGAAGCGCTGCCCGCGCATCCGAGCAGCACTGCGGCCCCCAGCCATGTCCATTTCGGCATTTCGTCACTCCCCTTGCACGAACCGTCGACAGGCTATCACTCCCGATCCGTTTCGCAATCGCAGCGCAGATGAAAAAGACCCCTCCCGCCGGGGCGGAAGGGGTCAGGAGCCTTGGAGGGAAGGGGTGACGTTTACAGCTTGAAGCTGAGCGTCGCGCGCAGGTCGCGACCGCCGAGCGGCGCGAAGTCCTTGAGGACGCTGGCGTGGCGGCGCGCATCCACGTCGAAGATGTTGTTGGCCGACAGGGTCAGCGTCGTCGGGTTCAGCGTGCCCCAGGGCTTGAGCTGGACCGAGGCGTTGACCAGCGTGAAGCCGTCGGTCGGGGTCTCCAGCCCCAGCACGCGGGTCTGCCTGAAGCTGCGCTCCACCTCGACACGGGCGTTGACGCGGTCCGACTGGGCCTCCAGCCCGCCGAGCAGGCGCAGCGGCGGGATGCGCGGCGCGGGACCGGTGTTCAGGATCCGCGCATGGACATAATCGCCGAGCAGGTCGGCGTTGATCGCATAGCGGCCGACCGTGGCGAGCCGGACCGATCCCTGGGCTTCGACGCCGTAGTAACGGGCATCGGCCTGGGAATATTGGAAACAGGGCAGGTCCACGCTGCGGCCCGACGGTGCCGCGGCGGCTTCGCACGGGCCCTGCCGGACCAGCGCGTCATAGATATAGTTGGAGAAGCGGTTGTAATAGGCCGACGCGTCGAAGCTGTAGCCGTCGCCATGGCCGTGCAGCGTGGCCTCGATGCCCCAGCTCGCTTCCTTCTTGAAGTTGGGATTGCCCAGCTCATAGGCTTCGGTGCCGGCATGCGGGCCGTTGGCGAACAGTTCCTCGGCCGAGGGCGCGCGTTCGGTGCGCGACAGGTTCAGGCCGGCGCGCCACGCGGGCGCGAAGCCATAGCTGGCCCCGATCGATCCCGAAAACGCGTCGAAGCTGCGCTGTCCCCGGAAGAAACGATCGTCATTGACGGCGGTCCGCGCGGTCAGCGAGGTATGTTCGTATCGCACCCCCGCTTCCGCCTTGAACGCGCCGCGATCGAGCTGTTGCAGCGTGAACAGGCCGACCTGCGCGGTGTTGTTGCGCGGCAGGAAGGCCTCGTCGCCGCGCACGTCGAAATCGCGGTTGAAGAACTGCACGCCCGACGCGCCCTGCCAGCCGCCGCGCCTGGCCTGGACCAGCTCCAGGCGGCTCTCGACGCCCTTGTTGTAGAAGGCGGTGCCGATGCCGCCGTCTTCCTCCAACTCGTAATGGCGATATTCGGCCGCGCCCGCGCGCAGGCGGATACGGTCGAGGAAGCCGCCGCCCGTCTCGATCTCGCCGCGCAGGTCGATGCGGTTCTGGATCAGGCTGATGCGCGGCGCCTCGGGCGCTGCGCCGCCCGGCGTCAGCGTGTAGCGGACCGGCACGCCGTACAGGCTGTCATAATGGCTATAGGCGATGCCCAGCGAGCCGGTATCGGTGATGAGCGCGCCGCCGACTCCCGCCGTCCAGGTCTCGCTGGCGGTGTTGGGCAGGCGACCGCGCAGGTTCGCGACGCTGGTGAAATCGAGCGGGTCGTTGGGGGCCTGCGCGGCGGCGGCCTGCGCCTCGGCACGGGCGCGCGGCGACAGGACATAGCCGCCGATCTTCAGGTCGTCGGTCTTCAGATACGAACCATCGGCGTGGAGGACGAACTGCTTGCCCAGCGCGACATCGGTCGCGCCCGCGACCGACCGTTCGTTGGCGGCCGAGCCATAGGTCGCCATGCCCGACAGGCGATAGCCGTTTTCGGGCACCGAGCGCGGGATGCGCGTGTCGATCACGTTGACGACGCCGCCCACCGCCGATGATCCGAACAACAGGGCGGAGGGGCCGCGGAGCACCTCGACCCGTTCGGCGAGCAGCGGGTTGATGACCACCGCATGGTCGACGCTGGTGTTCGACACGTCGATCGAGCCGATGCCGTCGGACAGGACGCGGATACGCTCGCCCTGGAAACCGCGCAGCACGGGGCGCGAGGCATTGGGGCCGAACGAGGTCGCCGACACGCCTGGCTGGCGGGCCAGCGTCTCGCCGATCGTCGGACGGATCGAGCGTTCCAGCTCGTCGCCGGTCACGATCGAGGTGCCCGACAGCACGTCCGCTTCCGACTGCATCACGGGCGCGGTCACCACGATCTCGCGACCACGGTTGGTCGGCTGCGCCGTGGTCTGCGCGGCGACGGAGCTGGCCAGAACCAGGGTCAGGGCGGAGGCCGAGAGGCCGGACAGAAGGACGGGCGTGCGCAACATAGGGCTCCGATGGTTGGGGAGCCCTATCGGGTAGCGTAGTGTTACATCATATCAAGGAAAAAATCATCTATCCGTCATGTTCCCGCCGCACCGTTGCAAATGAGCACGCATAGCCGGACGCCATCCCCCGCCGCGCGGCGGTCCTCGACCGCGAGGTCGGCGACCAGGTCGCGGCCGAGCGGAATCTCGGCCTCCGGCAGCGCCGCGAGCCACCGGGCCAGCGCTGGACAGGGGGCGGCGGTCAGCGCGAGGGTGGCCACCGATCCCACGAAGGTCGCCGAGGACCAGGGCGTGACGGACACGATCTCGATCGCCACCCGACACCCCGCGCGGGCGGCATGGGCGACCAGCACCTGCACCAGTCGCCCGCCGCCATCGGCCGGGCGATGGCGGCGGCGCGGCAGGGGAGTGTCCGGCATATGCGGGGCGCGGGCCGGGCGCGGGATGCGGACGAGCGCGGTCATGCCGGGCACCGATCGATAAAGGCGGCGACCCGGGCGATCATCTCGGGCCCCGGCTCGCGCCCGCGCCGCAAATCGCCGACCAGCCGCGGATCGTTGACCGCCAACCGCCCGAATTTGGTCTCGGGCATATGGCTGGTCTTCAGATAGCGTTCGATCAGTCCCAGCAATTCCATGGACGTTCTCCCATTGTCCGAGTCTCATGCTGTGTTCCTGATCTGTTCTTATTTCCAACTTGTCTAGGAAAAATCCTATGCCTATAGCGGGACGCATGGCGGCACAGGACATCCGGGCCACGATTCAGGCGCTTGCGCGGCAGGCGGGCGTGAGCCTGGCGGCGCTGTCGCGGATGCTGGGCCGCAACGACGCCTATCTTCAGCAATATGTGCAGCGCGGCAGCCCGCGCGTGCTGGCGGAGGGCGACCGGCGGCAACTGGCCGCGTTCTTCGGCGTGCCGGAGATGCGGCTGGGCGGGGCGGCGGATGCTGGGCCGCTGCTGGTTCCCCGGCTGGCGGTGGCGGCCTCGGCCGGGCCGGGGGCGACGGTTGATGACGATGTCATGGTCGGGGTGGAGGCGATCGACCGGCGGCTGGCGCGGCGGCTGGGCCTGCGCGAGGGGGCGGCGTCGGTCATCCGGGTGCGCGGCGATTCGATGGCGCCGGGCCTGATGGACGGCGATCACCTGGTGGTGGATCAGGACGATGTCCGTCCCACCGCGAAGGGCGGCCTCTACGTCATCCGTATCGGCGAGGCGCTGATGGTCAAGCGCGTGCGGCTCATGCCGCAGGGCATGGTCGCGACGAGCGACAATCCCGCCGCGCCGCCGGTTCCCGATGGCCCGATCCGGGTGATCGGCCGGATCGTCTGGCAGATGCGGCTGCCGGGATGATCCGCGGCTCTATCGATCGCGCCACCAGATGACGAGCGCGACGAGGATGCCCAGCGCCAGCCCGGTCAGCACCGCCGCCGTCACCTCCCCGATCGCCAGCCCGGCGATGATGCCGCCGATGGTTCCCAGCGCGACGAAGATTCCGCCCGCGCTGGTGGCGCCAGGGCCGGGAGGGGCAGGAGGAACGGGGGCGTCGGGATCGGTCATGGCCCCTGTCCTGCCATGGCGCGCCGTATGAGGCCAGCCGTCCCGGACCGGGGCGGGGCCTCCGCCGGGAGGACTGGTAAAATCCCGGATTGACGCGTAGGCTCCGCCGCTGAAATCGCCTTTCCGGGAAGTCCTCATGCCCAATCGCAGCGGCAATCTCTATGCCGCGCCCTTTCTGACCGGATCGGATGTCGCGACGGCGGCCGAGTTGATCGAGACGTTCGGCGAATCGGCCGAGGATGAAGCGGCGGCGCGCGCCGGGCGTTGCCGCGATCTGGGCAATCACATCCATTTCTGCCGCTGGCGACAGATTGAGCGGCTGATCGGCCTGCTCTCCATCGACGAGTCGTTCGGCACCATCCATTGAGGATTCGCCCGCGCGACGTGCGGCGCGGCAAATATGGCGAATTGAAGGCGTCCGGGGCTGTCGCTGCCGTCTCGCTCCGGCTAGGGATGGGACCATGATGGTCCGTTTGGAGCGGTCGCGTCCGCCGGCCGCCATCCTGTTCTTCTCCCTGGCGTCCTTCGGCTTTGGCTGGCCCGCCGGCCTGTGGGCGCAGGACCTGCCCGTCGCGCAAACGCCGCCGGCCACGCCCCGATCGGGCGATGGCGACATCGACGATCCGATGATGCTCGACCCCTCGGCCCCGCTCGCGCCCATGCCGGAGATCGGGGTCGCCTGGCCCGACCTGACCAGCGCGCCGGCGGACCCCGCCGCGACGATCGCCGCGACGATCGATGCCGCCTCGGAGCGGCGCTATCGCTGGCGGGTGGAGGGGATTGACGGTGCGGGCGCGCTGGTGCGCGAACGGTTCGACGAACTGTCGACGCTGCGCGCCAATGACGGCGAGACGGCGAATGCCGCGCAACTCGACCGGCGGGCGCGCGAGGATGCCGCGCTGCTCACCAATTTGCTGCGCGGCGCGGGCTATTATGACGCGCGGGTCGCGACACGGGTCGAGACGGGCGATCCGCCCACCGTGGTGGTGGCGGCGGTGCCGGGGGCGATCTACCGTTATGCCGGGGTTACGCTGGACGGGGTGAAGGCGGCCGGGGACAAGGCTGGCTCGCTCGACAAGGCGTTCGGGCTGAAAGCGGGCGACCCGGTCGATGCCGATGCGGTGGTCGCGGGGCAGGCCGCGCTGAAGACCGCGATCGGGCAGGAGGGTTTCCCCTTCGCCAGGATCGGCGAGCCGCAGATCGTGGTGGACCATGCCACGCGCACCGCGACGATCGACGTGGCGGTCGATCCCGGCACCCCGCGCCGGTACGGCCGGGTCATCAGCCTCAACGACCGGGTGTTCGACGCCCGGCATATCCAGGATATCGCGCGCTTCCGCCCCGGCGATCCCTATGACTCGACCGGGCTGGACGATCTGCGCCGCGCGCTTGTGCAGACCAGCCTCGTCTCCTCGGTCGATGTGAAGCCCGTGCCCGGCCAGACGCCCGACACGGTCGATATCGCGGTCGGGCTGGAGCCCGCGCCGCCGCGCACCATCGCGGGCGAACTGGGCTATGGCACGGGCGAAGGCGCGCGGACGGCGGTGACCTGGACGCATCGCAACCTGTTCCCGCCCGAGGGCGCGCTGACCCTGCGCAGCGTGCTGGGCACGCGCGAGCAACTGGGCGCGGTGACGTTCCGCCGCAACAATTTCCACGGCCGCGACCGGGTGCTGACGGCGCAATTCTCCGCCGCGCACGTCCTGCGCGATGCCTATGAGGCCAAGACGCTGTCGCTGTCGGCGGGCTTGGAGCGGCAGACCAACATCTTCTTCCAGAAGACCTGGACCTGGTCGCTGGGCGGCGAGCTGCTCACCTCGGACGAACGCGACGTGATCGAGACGACGGGGCAGCCGCGCCAGCGCATCTTCTTCATCGGCGCGCTGCCGACCAGCCTGAACTATGACGGATCGGACGATCTGCTCAACCCGACGCGGGGTTTCCGGCTGGGGGGACGGGTCAGCCCGGAGCTGTCGCTGCAGGGTAGCGCCTTCGGCTATACCCGGACGCAGGTCGATGCCAGCCTCTACCATCCGTTCGGGGATCGGGTGGTGCTGGCGGCGCGGACCCGGCTGGGCACGATCCTGGGCGCGCCCCATGACCAGATCGCGCCGTCGCGGCGCTTCTATGCGGGCGGCGGCGCTTCGGTGCGCGGCTATGCGTTCCAGGCGATCGGCCCGCGCGACGCCAATAACGACCCGATCGGCGGCCGCGGTCTGGCCGAATTCTCGATCGAGGCCCGGGTGCGCACCTTTGGCAGTTTCGGCGTCGTGCCCTTCCTCGATGCGGGCAATATCTCGACCTCGCCCTTGCCCAAGCTGACCAGCCTGCGTTTCGGCACCGGGCTGGGCGTGCGCTACTATTCCAATTTCGGGCCGATCCGGCTGGACGTCGGCACGCCGCTCAATCCGCAGCGCGGCGATAGCCGGGTGGCGGTCTATGTCTCGCTAGGGCAGGCCTTTTGACCGGGGACAGCCTGCCCCCGGACAGCGTCCCGCCGCAGCCCGCGCCGCCGGTCCGGCGTCCGCGCCGCTGGGGACGGCGGCTGGCCGGGATGGTCGTCGCGCTGCTGGGCATCGTCGTGGCGGCGCTGCTGATCGTCGACACGCCGATCGGCCATCGCTGGGTCGCCGATCGGATCGGCACCATCCGCACCGATACCGGCCTGCGCTTCGCCGTGGGGCGGATCGAGGGATCGGTCTATTCGGACATGCGGCTGACCGACCTGCGCGTCTACGACCTGGACGGATTGCTGGTCCGCGTGCCGCGCGCACGGCTCGACTGGCGGCCGTGGAACTGGGTGCGGGGGCGGCTGGACATTCGCCGGATCGAGGCGGAGCAGGCCACGCTGTTCCGCGTGCCGCATACCCGGTCGACCGGACGGCACGGCCCGATCCTGCCCGATTTCGACATCCGTATCGACCGGCTGCACCTGCAGCATCTGGTGTTGGCTCAACCGGTGCTGGGCCGCGCGCGAGTGGCGCGGATCGATGGTCGCGCCGATATCCGCGACGGCCGCGCGCTCGTCACGCTGGACGGCGCGGTGGCGGGGAGCGACCGGCTGCATCTGGCGCTGGACGCCGAGCCCGATCGCGACCGGTTCGATCTCGGCGTGCAGGCGCAAGGCGCGGCGAATGGCGTGCTGGCGAGGATGATCGGCGCGCGCGCGCCCGTCGCGCTGACCGTGGACGGCGAGGGGCGCTGGTCGCGCTGGAATGGCCGGGCGCAGGGCATGGTCGGCCGTGATCGCGCGGTCGACCTCCGGCTCGTTGCCCGGGCCGGGCGCTACGCGCTGTCGGGCACGCTGGCGCCATCGCTGGTCCTGCACGGCCGGTTGCAGCGGCTGACCGCGCCGCGCGTGACGGTGGCGGGGGATGCGCAATTCGCCAACCGCCGGCTCGACGGCGCGCTGGCGTTGCGCTCGGCGGCGTTGCGCGCGCGGATGCACGGCGTGCTCGATCTGGGCCGCAATGCCTTTGAACGCGTGGTGGTCGATGCCCGCCTGCTGCGTCCCGAGGCGCTGTTCACCAATATGCGCGGACAGCCGATCGCGGTGCACCTGACGCTGGATGGCGGGTTCGACCGCGCGGCCTTCGCCTATCGCATGGTCGGGCCCCGCTTCGCCTTCGACCAGACCGGGTTCGACGCTGTTCGGGCGGAGGGGCGCGGGGTCCTGCGTGGCGGCTGGCCGGTGACGCTGCCGGTGCGCCTTGCCGCCGCGCGCGTGACGGGAATCGGGGTGGAGGGCGAGGCGATCCTTCGCCACCTGTCGGTTTCGGGCGACCTGCGCATCACGCCGCGCGAGATGGCGGGACAGGGCCTGACGTTGCGTTCGGACAAGCTGTCTGGGCCGTTGCAGTTGCGGATCGACCTGCGCAACGGGCGCTACGAGGTCGGGCTGAACGGCGCGCTCAACCGCTATCTGATCCCCGGCCTGGGCATTGTCGACGTGCGCACCACCCTGCGCGCGGTGCCGGGCGCCGATGGCCATGGCACGCATGTCGCCGGGCGGGGCGAGGCGCAGGTCAGGCGGCTGGACAACAGCTTCCTGCGGGGCCTTGCGGGCGGATTGCCCCGGCTGACCACCGATTGGGAGCGCGGGGTGGACGGCGTCTTCCGCTTCCGTCGCGTCGTGCTGACCGGCCCGGCCATCCGCCTGAGCGGCGAGGGGATAAGGCGCCGGGACGGCACCTTCCGCTTGATGGGCAGCGGCCGCCAGACGCGCTATGGTCCGGTCCGGCTGACGCTGGACGGGATGATCGATCACCCCACGCTCGACCTGTTGTTCGCCGCGCCCAACGCCGCGATGGGGCTCAGCAATGTCCGCGCGCATCTCGACCCCAATGCGCAGGGCTATGGCTTTCGCGCCGAAGGCGGCTCGCGGCTGGGGCCGTTCCGCGCGACGGGCGCGATCCTGTTGCCGCGCGGCGCGGATGCGGTCGTCCGGTTCGAGCCGATCGAGGTTGCCGGGGCGCGGGCGACCGGCGCGCTGACCATTGTCGGGCAGGGCTTTGACGGACGGCTGGCGGTCGTCGATGGCGGCCTGTCGGGTGAGCTGCTGTTCCGCCCGGTCGGCGATGTCCAGCGGATCGAGGCGCATCTGGCCGCGCAGCAGGCGCAACTGGCGGGCGTGATCGTGCGGCAGGGGCGGGTCGACGCGGTCGCCCTGCTCGATCCGGTGGGCGCTTCGGTCGAGGGTTCGGCCAATGCCCAGGGACTGCGGCACGGTGCGTTCCACATTGCGCGGCTGAGCGCCACGATGCGCCTGCGTGGCGGCACGGGGGAGATTCGCGCGGGCATATCGGGGTCGCGTGGCCGGGCCTTCGCCATCCAGACGGTGACGCAGGTGACGCCCGGCCGGTACAGTACCACCGCGCAGGGCACGCTCGACCGTCGCCCGCTGCAATTGCTGTCGCCTGCGATCGTGACCCGCGAGGGCGAAGGCTGGACCCTGGCCCCGACCCGGCTCGCCTTTGCCGGGGGGGAGGCGAAGGTGGCGGGGCGCGTCGATTCCAGCGGCCGGGAGATCCAGGCCAGCCTGACGCGGATGCCGCTGGCGGTGCTGGACATCGGCTATCCCGGACTGGGGCTGGGGGGCAGCGCCTCGGGCTCGCTGACCCTGCGCCAGGCGGCGGGCGCGCCGACCGGCAAGGTCGACCTGACCATTCGCGGGCTGACCCGCGCGGGGCTGGTCCTGTCCTCGCGGCCGATCGACCTGGGGGTGGCGGGGGACCTGTCCGCCGAACGGCTGGGGGTGCGCGCGGTCATGGCGACCGGCGGCAAGATCATCGGCCGGGGACAGGCGCTTCTGGCGCCCGCCGCGACCGGTGACTGGGCGACGCGGATGCAGACCGGGCGGCTGTTGGCGCAACTCCGCTATGTCGGGCCCGCCGATACCTTATGGCGGCTGACCGGGATCGAGATGTTCGACCTGTCCGGCCCGGTCGCGATCGGCGCGGATGTCAGCGGGTCGCTGACCGCCCCCGTCATTCGCGGCGCGGTGCGCGCGAACGGTGCGCGCATCGAAAGCGCGACGACCGGCACCGTGCTGACCGATGTGCAGGCGAGCGGCCGGTTCGGCGGATCGCGGCTGGTCATCGACCGGTTCGGCGCGCAGGCGGGCAAGGACGGGCGGGTCAGCGGCACCGGCCAGTTCGACTTCGCCTCCGCCAACGGCATCGCGCTCGACCTGGCGTTCCAGGCGGATCACGCGGCGATGATCGCGCGCGACGATATCCGCGCGACGGTGACGGGGCCGCTGGCCATTCATTCGGATGGCTCGGGCGGCACCATCTCGGGCGATGTCGTGCTGAATCGCAGCCGCTATCAACTGGGCCGGGCCACGGCGGCGACGGCGGTGCCCCAGCTCAACATTCGCGAGATCAACATCCCTGGCGGCGGCGAAGAGGATGAGGTGCCGCGCAAGCCCTGGACCCTCGCGGTTCGCGCGCACGCCCCCAACGGCCTGATCGTCTCGGGCCTGGGGCTCAACAGCGAATGGTCGGCGGACCTGAAGATCGGCGGCGCGCCCGACAATCCGGCGATCACCGGCCAGGCGACATTGATCCGCGGCGATTATGAATTTGCCGGTCGCGAGTTCGACCTGTCGCGCGGTATCATCCGTTTCGGCGGAGAGGTGCCCGCCAATCCGGCGCTGGACATCGCCGCCAACGCCAATGTCACGGGGTTGAGCGCCACGATCCGCGTCACCGGCACCGCGCTGAAGCCCGAGATCGGTTTTTCCAGCACGCCCGCGCTGCCCACCGACGAACTGCTGTCGCGCCTGTTGTTCGGCACCTCGATCGCCAGCCTGTCCGCGCCCGAGGCGTTGCAACTGGCCGCCGCGGTCGCGGCGCTGAAGGACGGCGGTGGCGGGCTGAACCCGATCAACGCGGTGCGGCGCGCGGCGGGGCTCGACCGGCTGCGCGTGCTGCCCGCCGATGTGCAGCTCGGCCGCGCCACCTCGGTCGCGGCGGGCAAATATATCACCCGCCGCCTCTATGCGGAGATCGTGACCGACGGGCAGGGCTATTCCGCCACCCAGGTTGAGTTTCAGGTCACGCGCTGGCTGTCGCTGCTGTCCAGCATCTCGACGCTGGGACGGCAGAGCGTCAATGTGCGCATCTCCAAGGACTATTGAGGCGTTTCCGCCCCGCGCCATCGAACAGGAGCCTGGCCCCATGGAAAAGACCGCCTTTATCGACCGGACCGGCGGACCCGAAGTCATCCAGTGGCGCGAGCATGAACTGCCGCCGCCCGGCGCGGGCGAGGTGCGGATGCGCCATCACGCGGTCGGGTTGAACTATATCGATACCTATCACCGCAGCGGACTCTATCCGATCGACCTGCCGGGCGGGCTCGGCTCGGAAGCGGCGGGCGTGGTCGAGGCAGTGGGCGAGGGTGTCGAGGATGTCGCCGTCGGCGACCGGGTCGGCGTGTTCGGCCCGGCGCGGGGCGCCTATGCCACCGCGCGCAACGTCGCGGCGGACCAGTTGGTCCGCCTGCCCGATGCGGTGGACGACCGCACCGCCGCCGCCATCCTGTTGAAGGGCACCACCACGGCCTTCCTGATCGAGGAATGCGCGAGGGTGCAGCCCGGCTGGACCGTGCTGGTCCATGCGGCGGCGGGTGGAGTCGGGCATCTCGCGGTCGGCTGGCTGAAGGCGATCGGCGCGACCGTGATCGGCACGGTGGGCAGTGAGACCAAGGCCGAACGCGCCCGCGCGATCGGTGCGGATCACGTCATCCTGCACCGCCAGGAGGATGTCGCGGCGCGCGTCCGCGAGATCACCGGCGGGCGGGGGGTGCCCGTGGTGCTGGACGGCGTGGGCAAGGCGACCTGGAACGCCTCGCTCGACAGCGCGGCGCGGCGGGGGCTGGTGGTCAGCTTCGGCAATGCCTCGGGGCCGGTCGATGGGGTCAATCTGGGCCTCCTGGCCGCGAAGGGATCGCTGTTCGTGACCCGCCCGACCCTGTTCGATTATGCGGTGGGCGCGGCGGACAAGCGGTGGCTGGCCGACCGGGTCTTCGCCATGCTCGCCAAGGGGGCCATCGCCCCGGAGATCGGGCAGAGCTTCGCCCTGACCGACGCCGCCCGGGCGCATCGCGCGATCGAGGCGGGGGAGACGGTGGGCAGCACCGTGCTGATCCCCTAGGCTGCCGCGATTGTCCCGAGCCGCCCGGCGCGCACCATGGCGTGGCCGGGTTGCGGACGCCCGACGGATTTCGACTGATATCGGAGACGCTGATGATCCTGCTGCCCATCGCCCTGTTCCTGGCCCAGGCCGTTGCCGCCCCGCTGCCCGCCGTCTCGCCCGCCACTCCGCCCACCATATCGGCCGCGCCAGCGGAGGCGCCCAGGCCGGTGCTGGTCCGCGTCGCGATGGAGACCAATGCCGGTCCGATCGTCCTCGACCTCGACCGCACGCATGCGCCGATCACCACCGCCAATTTCCTGCGCTATGTCGACCAGCACCGGCTGGACGGGGTGACCTTCTACCGCTCGGTCCGGGTGGCGCCCGATTTCGGCTTCGTCCAGTTCGGCATCCAGAACGAACCCAAGCGCATCCTGCCGCCGATCGCGCATGAGCCCACCACCAAGACCGGGCTGCGCCACCGTGACGGCACCATCTCGATCGCACGGCTGGCCCCGGGTACGGCGCGCGGCGACTTCACGATCATGGTCGGTGACCAGCCCTCGCTCGACGCCGACCCGTCCAAGCCGGGCGACAATCTGGGCTATGCCGCCTTCGGCCAGGTGGTGGAGGGGATGGACGTGATCCACCGCATCCTCGACGCGCCCACCGATCCGGCCAAGGGCCCGTTCAAGGGCGAGATGCTGGCCGCGCCGGTGAAGATCCTGTCGGCGAAGCGGATAGCGATGGCGAAGTGACGGCCCCGCCGTTCATCCTTCGGTTCGGCACGTCGTCCTGAGGCCTTTGACCCGGATCGTCGCCTTTTCGCCGGCGGCCAGTGGTGTGACGATCCTGTTGCCTTTCCACAGGAAGCGAAAGTTCATCCGGCCGACCAGCTTGCAGATCGCGCCCTTCCCATCGGGCCCGCACATGTCTTCGGCCCGGCGATAGTCATCCACGGTCGCGGGTTCGATGGGGGTGACGCCGACGCCCGTGGAGAAGGTGCCGCCGAAGAGGACGCGCTGCCCGAAATTCATCGCGTTGATCGTCCATTCGGTCCGACCATCGGCGGCGGCGGGCTTGTCGATGCCGATATCGGTCGCCAGCCGCGCGCAGAAATCCGGTGTCATGGTGCCGGTTTCGGGCGGTCGCGCCGCGCCGGTAAGGGCCATCAGCGCCAGCCCGGCCCAAATAGGCTTCGTCATCGGTATGCCTGCCCCCGCTCTGCCCGTCATTATCCCCGGTGCCGATCTGTCGTTCAACCAAAAAGAAAGGGGCCTCGCGGCCCCTTTCCCCGTAGTGACATTGGTGCAGGGACTGGATCAGCCGCTGTAATACATGTCGTACTCGACCGGGCTGGGGGTCATTTCCCAACGCATCACTTCACCCATCTTCAGCTCGATATAGCTTTCGATCTGGTCCTTGGTGAACACGTCGCCCTTCAGCAGGAAGTCGTGGTCGGCGGCCAGCGAGTCAAGCGCTTCGCGCAGGCTGGCGCAGACGGTCGGGACCTGGGCCAGCTCGGCGGGCGGCAGGTCGTACAGGTTCTTGTCCATCGCCTCGCCCGGATGGATCTTGTTCTGGATGCCGTCCAGACCCGCCATCAGCAGCGCCGCATAGGCGAGATAGGGATTCGCCAGCGCGTCGGGGAAGCGGACTTCGACGCGCTTCGACTTCGGGCCGGTGCCGTACGGGATGCGGCACGAGGCCGAGCGGTTGCGCGCCGAGTAAGCGAGCAGCACCGGCGCTTCATAGCCCGGCACCAGACGCTTGTACGAGTTGGTGGTCGGGTTGGTGAACGCGTTCAATGCCTTGGCGTGCTTGATGATGCCGCCGATGAAATACAGGCAGGTTTCCGACAGGCCCGCATAGCCGTTGCCGGCGAACAGCGGGGTCTTGCCTTCCCAGATCGAGAAGTGGGTGTGCATGCCCGAGCCGTTATCGTCCTTGATCGGCTTGGGCATGAAGGTCGCGGTCTTGCCATAGGCATGGGCGACCTGATGCACGACATATTTATAGATCTGCATGCGGTCGGCGGTCTGGGTCAGCGTGCCGAAGGTCATGCCCAGTTCGTGCTGCGCGGCGGCCACTTCGTGGTGATGCTTGTCGCAGGGCAGGCCCATTTCGAGCATGGTGGTGACCATCTCGCCGCGAATGTCGACCGCGGAATCGACCGGTGCGACGGGGAAATAGCCGCCCTTGGCGCGCGGACGGTGGCCCAGATTGCCGCCTTCATACTCGCGGCCCGTATTGGTCGGCAGTTCGATATCGTCGATCTTGAAGTAGGACGACGCATAGTTGGTGTCGAACTGCACATCGTCGAACATGAAGAATTCGGCTTCCGGGCCGACATAGACGGTGTCGCCGATGCCGGTGGTCTTCACGAACGCCTCGGCACGCTTGGCGGTCGAGCGCGGATCGCGGGCGTACAGCTCACCGGTCGACGGCTCGACGATGTCGCAGAACAGGATCAGCATCGGGGTGGCCGAGAAGGGATCGGTGTAGACGGCGTCGAGGTCGGGCTTGAGCACCATGTCCGACTCGTTGATCGCCTTCCAGCCCTCGATCGACGAGCCGTCGAACATCAGGCCGTCGGTCAGCTCATCCTCGCCCAGGATCGAGGCGACCATGGTCAGGTGCTGCCACTTGCCCTTGGGATCGGTGAAACGCAGGTCGATCCACTCGATCTCTTCGTCCTTGATCTTCTTCAGGATGTCGCTGGCCGTATTCGCCATGTGCCGTTCTCTCTCTGCTTGCCCGTCCCCGGCGACAGGCCGGTGGCGGTGATAAGGGTTTAGCCGGGCCGGATGTCGGCCCGGTGACGGAGGGGTTTCGGAAGCGTCAGATTGCCGCGTCGTCGCGTTCGCCGGTGCGGATGCGCAGGGCGGTCTCGACCGGGATCACGAAGATCTTGCCGTCACCGATGCGGCCGGTCTGCGCGGCGGCGGCGATCGCCTCGACCACGCGTTCGGCCAGGCCGTCCTCGACCACCACTTCCAGCTTCACCTTGGGCAGGAAGTCGACGACATATTCGGCGCCGCGATACAGTTCGGTATGCCCTTTCTGGCGGCCGAACCCCTTGGCCTCGGTGACGGTGATGCCGGACACGCCGATTTCATGCAGCGCTTCCTTCACCTCATCGAGCTTGAAGGGCTTGATGATCGCCTCAATCTTTTTCACGAGCCTGAATGCCCCCGATGTTGTTCGAACCCTCGCCCGATCCTGCGCGTAGCAGGGATCGTGCCAACTTCTCCGCCCTCTTGCGTGGGCAGGATCTGCGTCAGTCTTGCGCCCGAAAAGCAGGCAGGTGTCGGACCTGTGCCTATTTTTCGGGCAGCGCTCAAAGGATGTTCCGCACCGTTTCGGGCGGGCGGGCGATGACGACGCCCTTGTCGGTTTCAACCAGCGGGCGTTCGATCAGGATCGGATTGGCGACCATGGCGGACAGGATCGCGGCGTCATCCGCGTTGGCCAGCGTCTTCGCCTCGGCCTCGGCCGTGCGCAGGCCATCGCGCGGCGACAGCCCGCCCTTGGCGAAAAGGCGGCACAATTCCTCCGCGGCGGGTGGGGTCTTGAGATATTCGACCACCGTGACATCGGCCCCCGCCTGCGTCAGCAGGGCGAGCGTCTCGCGCGATTTGGAACAGCGCGGATTGTGGAGGATCGTCGCCTTCATCTGACGATCCTTGTGCCATGGGCGGCGCCATTTGTGGAGAGGCTAATCCGCGCCGCATCGCACAAAAAAGGCTCCCTCCCGCGTGGGGAAGGAGCCTTTGGAAGCGGTCTCCCCTAACAGGGAGGGTGCCGGACGATCACGCATCCTGCTTTGCCAGCCACTCCTCGAGCCACTTGATCGTATAGTCGCCCTTCTGGAATTCCGGATCGTCCAGCAGCGCCTGGTGGAGCGGGATGGTGGTCTTCATCCCCTCGATCACGAATTCGTTGAGCGCGCGGCGCAGGCGGCGCAGCGCGCCGTCGCGGGTGGTGCCATAGACGATCAGCTTGGCGATCATGCTGTCATAATAGGGCGGCACCTTATAGCCCTGATACAGCCCGCTATCGACGCGGACATGCATCCCGCCCGGCGCGTGATAGGTCTTCACCATGCCCGGCGAGGGCGCGAAGGTACGCGGGTCCTCGGCGTTGATGCGGCATTCGATGGCATGGCCACGGAACTGCACATCCTCCTGCCGCAGGGTCAGCGGATGACCCTCCGCCACGCGGATCTGCTCGCGCACCAGGTCCAGCCCGGTGATCATCTCGGTGACGGGGTGCTCGACCTGAAGGCGGGTGTTCATTTCGATGAAATAGAACTCGCCGTCTTCCCACAGGAATTCGATCGTGCCCGCGCCGCGATAGCCCATATCGGCCATGGCACCGGCGACGATGCCGCCCATGCGCGCGCGCTCCTCGGCCGAGATGATCGGCGAGGGGGCTTCCTCCAGCACCTTCTGGTGCCGGCGCTGGAGCGAGCAGTCGCGCTCGCCCAGATGGATGGCATTGCCGTTGCCGTCGCCGAACACCTGGAATTCGATATGCCGGGGGTTGCCCAGATATTTTTCCATGTAGACGGTCGCATCGCCGAACGCGGCCTTCGCCTCCGAGCCCGCCTGCTGCATCAGCGTTTCGAGCTGGTCCTCGGACGGCACGACCTTCATGCCGCGCCCGCCGCCGCCGCTGGCCGCCTTGATGAGGACCGGATAGCCGATCGCCGCCGCGAGTGCCTTGGCCTCCTCGACATCGGTGATCGCGCCGTCCGAACCGGGGACGAGCGGCAGGCCGAGCGCGCCGGCGGTCCGCTTGGCCTCCACCTTGTCGCCCATCACCCGGATATGCTCGGGCTTGGGGCCGACGAAGATCAGGCCGTGCGCCTCGACGATCTCGGCGAACTTGGCGTTCTCCGACAGGAAGCCATAGCCGGGGTGGATCGCGTCCGCGCCTGAAATCTCGGCGGCCGAGATGATGTTGGGGATGTTGAGATAGCTCTCGCCCGCGGACGGCGGCCCGATGCACACCGCCTGGTCGGCCAGGCGGACATGCATCGCATCCGCGTCCGCCGTCGAATGCACGGCGACCGTCTGGATCCCCATCTCGTGACAGGCGCGGTGGATGCGCAGCGCGATCTCACCGCGATTGGCGATCAGGAGCTTCTTGATCTGCGCCAAGGCGGCTTACTCGACGACGACCAGGGGCTGGTCGAATTCGACCGGCTGGCCATTTTCGACCAGCACGGCGGTGACGGTGCCGGCGGCGGTCGCGGTGATCGGGTTCATCACCTTCATCGCCTCGACGATCAGCAGCGTGTCACCCACGGCGACCTTCTGGCCCACCGCGGCGAAGGGCTTGGCGCCCGGCTCGGCCGCCAGATAGACGGTGCCGACCATCGGCGACTTCACGGCATTGGCCGATACGGTGGGCGCGGCGGCTTCCACCGGCGCCGCCGGGGCGGCGGCGGGGGACGGAGCGGCGGCGATGGCGGGCGCAGGGGCATAGGCCATCTGCGCAACCGGCGCTGCCTTGCGCGCGACGCGGATCTTGCGATCGCCATGCTCGACCTCGATCTCGGTCAGGGCGGTGGCGTCGAGCAGCTCGGCGAGCTGACGGACGAGGTCGACGTCGACCTTCATCGCTTGTTCAGTCTTTTCGATCATGGGCAGCGCTCCTGTCAGAACCGGGCGGCGGCTTCAAGCGCGAGCAGATAGGAATGCGCGCCAAAACCGGCAATTGTGCCTTTTGCGGCACGCCCGATGAAGCTCTCATGACGGAATGCCTCCCGCGCATGAGGGTTGGAGAGGTGGACCTCGATCACCGGCGTCGTCACCGCCTTGATCGCGTCATGGATCGCGATCGACGTATGCGTGAAGCCCCCGGCGTTGAGCAAGACGGCTTTCGCCTCATAGGCCTGCGCCTCGTGCAGCCAGTCGACCAGATGGCCCTCATGATTGGACTGGCGCATGTCGATCGTCAGGTCGAGTTCGCGCGCCCGGTCCTCGAGTATTCCCGCGATATCGTCCAGCGTGTCATGGCCATAGATATGCGGCTCGCGCAGGCCGAGCAGGTTCAGGTTCGGCCCGTTGAGGACATAAATAGTCTTGGGGAGGGTCGCGGACATCCGCACTCCTGTGGTTGCGGCCGGGTGTGGCCGGGCCTAGATCGAGGGCCTTCCTTAACCGCTTCCCCCGCTCCGCGTCGAGATTGGGCGTCGAGACCGGGGCCGGCGACTGCATGGTAAGTGACACAATGCCCCACACCGATGGAACCGTGACGATCACCGTGAATGGCGAGCATAAGCGCGTCGCCGCCGGGCTGTCGCTCGCCGATCTGGCCAGCCATCTGGGGCTGGTGCCCGAAAAGGTCGCGGTGGAACGCAATCTGGAGGTCGTGCCCCGCTCGACGCTGGCGCAGGTGCAGGTCGAGGATGGTGACGAGATCGAGATCGTCCATTTCGTCGGTGGCGGCGACCATGCGGTGGCCGTGGATGATGATTCGTGGGAAGTGGCGGGGCGGCGTTTCCGCTCGCGCCTGATCGTCGGCACCGGCAAGTACAGGGACTTCGCGCAGAATGCCGCCGCGGTCGAAGCCTCCGGGGCGGAGATCGTCACCGTCGCGGTGCGCCGGGTCAATGTGTCGGATCGCAACGCGCCGATGCTGACCGATTATATCGACCCCCGGAAGATTACCTATCTCCCCAACACGGCGGGTTGCTTTACCGCAGAGGACGCGATCCGCACGCTGCGGCTGGCGCGCGAGGCGGGGGGCTGGGACCTGGTGAAGCTGGAGGTGCTGGGCGAGGCGCGGACGCTGTACCCCGACATGGTCGAGACGCTGCGCGCGACAGAGGTGCTGGCCAAGGAAGGCTTCAAGCCGATGGTCTATTGCGTCGACGATCCCATCGCCGCGCGGCGACTGGAGGATGTCGGCGCGGTGGCGATCATGCCGCTGGGCGCGCCGATCGGCTCGGGGCTGGGGATCCAGAACAAGGTGACGATCCGGCTGATCGTCGAGGGGGCGAAGGTGCCGGTGCTCGTCGATGCGGGCGTGGGCACGGCGTCCGAGGCGGCGGTGGCGATGGAACTGGGCTGCGACGGCGTATTGATGAACACCGCCATCGCCGAGGCGAAGGATCCGGTGCTGATGGCGCGGGCGATGCGCGCGGCCGTGGAAGGCGGGCGTCTGGCCTATCGCGCCGGCCGGATGGGGCAGCGCCGCTATGCCGATCCGTCCAGCCCGCTCGCGGGGCTTATCTGACCTAAATTTCAGGGAACTTGTCGTAGCACGACGTGTTGTATCTTCGAGTGTTCAACGGAATCGCAAGATCCGCCAGCAAATGGAGGCTTTCATGGGTGAGCTCGTCGACAAGATCAAGGGCAAGGTCAACGAACTGGTTGGTGAGGCCAAGGAGGCGCTCGGCGATCACAATGACGATGCCCGCCTGAAGGCGGAAGGCCAAGTCCAGCAGGTCAAGGGCAAGGGCGAACAGATCAAGGGTTCGGTCAAGGGCGCTCTTGGCGACAACATTTAAGTCTGCTATTCGATTTCTGACTAAAGCAATCAGCAACGAACTCACCGTCCCGGTTACCCTCGGGGCGGTTTTCTTTTTTCTGGGACTGAGCGTGCGCAAAACAGGCTCTGTTGATAGTGCTATTGCAAGTCCTGCTCCCATGATCTGACCGTAACGTATAAAATCTTTTCGGAGGAGCAGCGAAGCGCCAAATTTGGCGCTTCGAAGTCTTCGTCGGCCATCGGTTCCCCTCGCTTTCCAGACCGGCGGCCCCGGCAGGACAGGCGGGCCGATTCAGCGGCCCGCGATTCGCGACAGGGTGGCGGCGGGGGTGATCACCTCGATATCGGTCTTGAGGTGCAACAGCCGGACGCCGGTCTCCGCCATCGCGCGTGCGAGGGCGGGTGCGAAATCCGCGGTTCGGGTGACCGGCTCGCTCCACGCGCCATAGGCGCGGGCCAGCGCGGCGAAATCGGGATTGGCCAGCCCCGTGCCTGCGATGCGGCCGGGATATTCGCGCTCCTGATGCATGCGGATGGTGCCATAGCCGCCATTGTCGACGACGATCACCAGCATCGACACGCCATGCTGGACGGCGGTCGCCAGTTCCTGCCCGTTCATCAGGAAACAGCCATCGCCTGCGAGCGCCACGACGGTCCGGTCGGGATGGCGCAGCGCGGCGGCGGTCGCGGCGGGGACGCCGTAGCCCATCGCGCCGCAGGTCGGGGCAAGCTGGCACCCCGGCTCGTACCGCCAATAGCGGTGCCACCAGCCCGAATAATTGCCCGCGCCGTTGCACAGGATCGAATCGGCAGGGAGAAGCTCACGCATCGCCGCGACGCACGGGCCGAGGTCCAGCACCACGCCCTCGCGCGGGGCGGGTTCGGACCAGGCGAGATAGGCCGCATGCGCCGCCGCGCCCGAGGCATGGGGCGCCTCCGCCTCGCCGGCCAGCAATTCCAGCATGCCCAGCGCCCGGTCGACGTCGCAACACAGCGCCAGATCGGTGCGATAGACGCTGTTCAGTTCCTCCGGGTCGGGATGAACATGGATCAGCCTTTGGCCCGGATGGTCGGGGGTGACGATGCCATAGCCATCGGTCGTCGCTTCGCCGAGTCGCGCGCCTAGCACGATCAGCAGGTCGGCTTCGCGCACCCGCTGCACCAGTGCGGGATTGGGACCATAGCCCAGATTGCCCGCATAGACCGGGCAGGTGGCCGAAACCGCGTCCTGGCGCCGGAACGCCGCGACCAGCGGGATGCCCGCCGCCGCGCCCCATTGCGCGGCCAGCGCCGTCGCGTCGGGCGTCCAGCAGGCGCCGCCGATGATCGCGACGGGACGCTGCGCCGCGCGGATCATCTCCTGCGCGGCCATCACGTCCTCGATCCGCACATCCTGCGACGGGCGTTCGATCCGGGGGCGGGGCGTGCCCTCGACCCGGTCGCACAGCATGTCCTCGGGCAGCGCCAGCACGACCGGGCCCGGCCGCCCGCTCATCGCGGTGGCATAGGCACGCGCGACATATTCGGGGATTCGCGCGGCATCGTCGATTCGCGCCGCCCATTTGGCGAGCGGGGCGAACATCGCCTGGAAATCGACTTCCTGGAACGCCTCGCGGTCGCGGGTGCCGCGGTCGACATCGCCGATGAACAGGATCATCGGCTGCGAATCCTGCCGCGCGACATGCACGCCGATCGCGGCATTGGTCGCCCCCGGCCCGCGCGTGACGAAGGCGACGCCCGGCCGCCCGGTCAGCGTCCCGTCGGCGCAGGCCATGAAGGTCACGCCGCCCTCCTGCCGACAGGTCACCAGGTCGATGGCGGGCGTATCGTGCAGCGCGTCCAGCACCGCCAGGAAGCTTTCTCCCGGCACGGTGAAGATGCGGTCGCACCCCTGTTCGAGGAGCGAGTCGACAAGCAGGCGTCCGCCGGTTTTCAAGGTCATGGCGCGCAGCCTAGACCTGCTTCCGGCGCGGGTGCAAACGCCGGGTTGACCCGGCTCCACCCGTCCGCCTAACCCTCTTGGCGAACCTAGGGAGGACGCCATGCAGAAGCTCTATGTCGACGCCGCCGCCGCGCTTGATGGCCTGTTGTTCGACGGCATGACGATCTGCGCGGGCGGCTTTGGCCTGTGCGGCATTCCCGAACGCCTGATCGACGCGATCGAGGCGGCGGGAACCAGGGACCTGACCATCGCCAGCAATAATGCCGGGATCGACGGGGTGGGGCTGGGCAAGCTGCTCCGCTCGCGCCAGGTGAAGAAGATGATCTCCTCCTATGTCGGTGAGAACAAGGAGTTCGAGCGGCAATATCTGTCGGGCGAGCTGGAGGTCGAGTTCTGCCCGCAAGGGACCCTTGCCGAGCGTTGCCGGGCAGGGGGCGCGGGCATCCCCGGCTTCTACACCAAGACCGGCGTCGGCACGCAAGTGGCCGAGGGCAAGGAAGTGAAGAGCTTCGACGGGGAGGACTATATCCTCGAGCGTGGCATCCGCGCCGACCTGTCGATCATCAAGGGGTGGAAGGCCGACGAAGCCGGAAACCTGATCTTCCGCAAGACCGCGCGCAATTTCAACCAGCCGATGGCGACGGCGGGCCGGATCTGCGTCGCCGAGGTCGAGGAGGTGGTGCCGGTCGGCAGCCTCGACCCCGACCAGATCCATCTGCCCGGCATCTATGTGAAGCGGATGATTGTCGGCGCGCCATATGAGAAGAAGATCGAATTCCGCACGGTGCGCGAGCGGGCATGATGCGGAGGGGCGGGTTTTCCGGCCGGCGATGGCAGGCGACGCTTGCCGCCATCCTGTCGCTGTCCGCCGCCTTGTCGCTGTCTGGCTGCGTCGTCGCGGTCGGCAACACCAGCCCGGCATCGCCTTCGCCAGTCGCGCCCAACCCGAAATTGGCGGGGATGCAATATCTCTACGGCTCGGCCGAGGCGGATGCGATTTCGCGCCAGGCCTGGACCGCGCTGGTCGCCTATGTCGGGGATCGGGTGAAGCGGCCGGTCGCCGACAGCGTGGTGCTGGCGAAGGGGGCGACGCTGGAGGCGCCGCGCTTCCTGTCCTGCGCGGGCAAGCGTCCGGCGGCGGTGTTCGACGTCGATGAGACCGTGCTGCTTAACCTGGGATTCGAGCAGGACGACCTGACCGGCCGGGCCGATCGTGCCTTTCCCGAACGCTGGCGCGCGTGGGAAGCGAGCGATGGCCAGGCGGTGCTGCCCACGCCCGGCGCGGCGGCGGCGCTCGCCGATCTGCGCGCCATGGGCGTGGCGGTGATCTTCAACACCAATCGCGACAGTGCCGACGGCGCGGCCCGGGCGCTGGACGCCGCCGGGCTTGGCCCGGCGGTGCATGGCGACACGCTGTTCGTGCGGCCCGACGGCGGCACCGGCGATGACAAGGATACGCGCCGCTGGCGCATCGCCGAGCGCTATTGCGTCGTCGCGATGGGCGGCGACCAGCTGGGCGATTTCAGCGGCCTGTTCGACCGGCCCGGCGGCGTCGCCGAACGGCGCGCCCGCGCCGACGGCCCGCGCATCGCGGCGCTGTGGGGGCGTGGCTGGTTCGTCTTTCCCAACCCCGTATACGGCAAGGCGCTGAAGGGCGCGGTCGATGACATCTTTCCCGCCGACCGGCGGTGGCATCCGACAGGAGAGCAGTGACCATGGCGTGGACCCGCGACGAAATGGCCGCCCGTGCGGCCAGCGAACTGAAGGACGGCTTCTACGTCAATCTGGGTATCGGCATCCCGACGCTGGTGGCCAACCACATCCCGCAGGGGGTGGAGGTGACGCTCCAGTCCGAGAACGGGATGCTGGGCATCGGCCCGTTTCCCTATGAGGACGAGGTCGATCCCGACCTGATCAATGCGGGCAAGCAGACGATCAGCGAATTGCCGCAGTCGGTCTATTTCTCGTCGGCGGACAGTTTCGCGATGATCCGGGGCGGGCATATCGACCTGACCGTGCTGGGCGCGATGGAAGTGTCGGAAAAGGGCGACATCGCCAACTGGATGATCCCCGGCAAGATGATCAAGGGCATGGGCGGCGCGATGGACCTGGTCGCGGGCGTCAAGAAGATCATCGTCGTGATGGAGCACAACGCCAAGGACGGCAGCCCGAAATTCATTCCCGAATGCACCCTGCCGCTGACCGGGCGCAACGTGGTCGACATGATCGTCACCGACCTGGCGGTGTTCCAGCGGCCCGATCACGACAGCGCCTTCCGCCTGGTCGAATGCGCGCCGGGCGTCACCGTGGACGAGGTCGCCGCCAAGACGACCGCGCGGTTCGAGCGTTAGGATCATGGCCTATACCCTCATCACCGCGAACCGGAATTATTCGAGCTGGTCGCTGCGCCCATGGCTGCTGATGAAGGCACTGGGCATTCCCTTTGCCGACCGGATCGAGCCGTTCGAGGCGGCGGAGAACTATGCGGCGTTCCGGGCCTTCTCGCCGACGGGACAGGTGCCGGTGCTGCTCGACGGGGAGCGGACCGTCTGGGATTCGCTCGGCATCGCGCTCTATCTGGCGGAGCGGCATCCCGGCGTCTGGCCGACGGACGAGGCCGCGCGGGCCTGGGCGATGTGTGCCGTGACCGAGATGCACGGCGGATTCGGCGCGCTTCGGGCGGCGCGGACGATGAATGTCGGCGTTCGCGTCGAGGCGCGTGGGGCATCGCCCGCGTTGCTGCGCGACGTGGCACGGCTGGCCGAATTATGGGCGGAAGGGCTTGGCCGGTTCGGCGGACCCTGGTTGGCGGGAGACGACTTCTCGGCGGTCGATGCCTTTTACGCGCCGGTCGCGTTCCGGGTCAGGACGTATGGCATCGATGTCGGGACGGCGGGAGCGGCCTGGGTCGCGGCCATCCTGGCGCATCCGGCGGTTCGCGACTGGGAAGCGCAGGCGCTGGCCGAGACATGGCGCGAGGCGGGGCATGAAGCGGAATTGCTGGACTGCGGCCGGGTGACGGCGGACCATCGCGCCGGGGCATGACTCCGGACGCGGCACCGACACCCGCGCGCCGATGACAAATCCGTCACATCGGCGCACGGGATGAAATAAGATTGCGTGCTACCTTTGCGTCGCGCATGTTTTCGTCTAACAGCGCGGTCATCATGGCCCAACGACCCCAGACTCTGTACGAGAAGATCTGGGCCGCGCACGTTGTCGAACGGCGGCCCGATGGCACCTGCCTCATCTATATCGACCGTCATCTCGTTCATGAGGTGACCAGTCCGCAGGCCTTTGAGGGGCTTCGTGCCAGCGGGCGCAGGGTGCGTCGCCCCGAGCTGACGCTGGCGGTGCCCGATCACAATCTGCCGACGACGGCGCGGGTCGACGCGGCCGGGCGGCTGTTGCCCATCGCCGATCCCGAGAGCGCGCAGCAGCTCGACGCGCTGCGTCGGAACACCGCCGAGTTCGGGGTCGACTATATCGATGCGACGGCGGCCGAACAGGGCATCGTCCATGTCGTCGGGCCGGAACAGGGTTTCACCCTGCCGGGCACGACGCTGGTCTGCGGCGACAGCCATACCTCGGCGCATGGTGCGCTCGGCGCGCTGGCCTTCGGCATCGGCACGTCGGAGGTCGAGCATGTGCTGGCGACCCAGACGCTGTTGCTCTCGCCGTCGAGGACGATGGAGGTCCGCGTCGACGGCACATTGGGCTATGGCGTGTCGGCCAAGGACGTGGTGCTGGCGATCATCGGCAGGATCGGCGCGGCGGGCGGCACCGGCCATGTCATCGAATTCACCGGCAGCGTCATTCGCCACCTGTCGGTAGAGGGACGCCTGACGATCGCCAACATGTCGATCGAGGGTGGCGCGCGCGCGGGCCTGATCGCGCCGGACGAGACGACCTTCGCCTATCTGAAGGGCCGCCCCATGGCGCCGCAGGGCGACGCATGGGAGAAGGCCGTCGCCTGGTGGCGGACGCTGCCCAGCGATCCGGGGGCGGTCTATGACAAGGTGGTCACGCTCGACGCCGCCGATATCGCACCCAACCTGACCTGGGGGACGAGCCCCGAGGATGTGGTGCCGATCACCGGGGTGGTGCCGGATCCCGACAGCTTCGAGGAGCCGTCCAAGCGGGCGGCGGCGCACAAGTCGCTCGATTATATGGGCCTGACCCCGGGCACCGCGATGCAGGATGTGGCGATCCAGCACGTCTTCATCGGCAGTTGCACCAACAGCCGGATCGAGGATCTGCGCGCCGCCGCCGCCGTGGCGCGCGATCGCAAGGTCGCCGATGGCGTTCGCGCGCTGGTCGTGCCCGGCTCCGGCCTGGTCAAGCGGCAGGCTGAGGCCGAGGGGCTGGACCGCGTCTTCGTCCAGGCCGGGTTCGAATGGCGCGAGCCGGGATGCTCGATGTGCCTGGCGATGAACCCGGACAAGGTGCCGGCGGGTGAGCGTTGCGCTTCCACCTCCAACCGCAATTTCGTTGGACGGCAGGGGCCGGGCGCCCGCACCCATCTGGTGTCGCCCGCCATGGCGGCGGCGGCGGCCGTGACCGGACGCCTCGCCGATGTTAGAGAGTTGATGGGTCGTCAAGACCATGAGGAAAACAGGGAGGTGACGGCATCATGAAGCACGTACTCGTAATGCTGGTGACCGGGGCGGTTCTGTGCGGCGCGGCGGCCTATGCCGCCGGGGTCGCCACGCGTCCGGCCATGACCGAACAGCGGCGCTGACGCGCCTCGCCCAACGACAGGACGACTGAATGGACCCGGTTTCGAGCGTGTCGGGCACCGCCTATCCATGGGGTGCCAAGAATATCGACACGGATGTCATCATCCCGGCGCATTGGCTCAAGACGATCACACGGGCGGGGCTGGGGCGCGGCGCGTTCGAGACGGTTCGGGCGCAGCCCGGCAATATCTTCGACGATCCGCGCTATGCGGGCGCGCCGATCCTGATCGCGGGCGACAATTTCGGGTGCGGGTCCAGCCGGGAACACGCGGCCTGGGCGCTGGCCGATATGGGCATCCGCGCGGTCATCGCGCCCAGCTTTTCGGACATCTTCTCGGGCAACGCCTTCAAGAACGGCATCGTGCCCGTCGTCCTGCCGCAGGAGGCGATCGACCGCCTGATCGAGGTGGCGCGGGATGAGCCGGTGACGGTCGACCTTGAGACGATGACGGTGACGACGCCGTTTCAGGATCGCTTCGTCTTCACGCTCGATCCGTTCCGGCGCGAATGCCTGATGAAGGGGCTGGACGAAATCGGCCTGACGCTGGCGCGGGATGAGGCGATCGGCACGTTCGAGGGCGACATGGCGCAGCAACGGCCCTGGATCGCGGGGCGACAGCGGCTGGACGCGACGGCGACCGCCTGAACGGCGTTCGGACAGGCCGGAGGGGCGATGGCGCATCGCCCTCCTGATCCCGCGCTGGTCGATCAACTGGCGACGAAGACGATGCCACCGATCAGCGCCCAGAGCGCTATCGATCCGATCACGCCGTTGACGAAGCCGGTCATGGGCGGCGGGCGTTGGGTGTCATGCATTTCTCTCTCCTTATGTCGGGCGGCGCCGGGCTGTTTCATCCCGGCTGTCCGCATGGTTCCTACGCACCGGGCGGGCCGGCGTTCCCTTGCAATCCGCGCTGTGATCGCATCCGGTGGCGCCGGAGGAGGGGAGGGCGCCGCCGCCAGGTCCGGCCTGTCCTGCCCTTGGTTGCGTGTTGGGCCGGGCCTCCCTATTTCAACGGCCTGTTTCTAGAGAGTGGATGCCCGTGCGCGGGCTTGGGGATGGCGGATCGATGGACAGTTTTGACGAACGCAGGCGCGGTCTGGAGGCCAGGTTCGTGGCCGACCAGGATATGGTCTTCCGCATCACCGCGCGGCGCAATCGGCTGGTCGCGCAATGGGCTGCGGCGCGGATGAAGCTGACCCCGGCCGAAACCGATGCCTATGCCAAGGCGGTGGTGCAGGCCGATTTCGAGGAAGCGGGTGACGAGGATGTGATCCGCAAGCTGCTGGGCGACCTGACCGCCGCCGGGATCGATGTCGACGAGGCCGAGGTCCGTCGCGCGCTCGGCGAGCAGCAGGTCGAGGCGCGCCGCCAGTTGATGGAAAGCCGCTGACCATGCCGATGACCGCCGACGATATCGCCGCGCTGATCCGCGCCGCCATTCCCGACGCCCAGGTCGAGATCACCGATCTGGCCGGGGACGGCGATCATTATGCCGCGCATGTCACCGCCGCCAGCTTTGCGGGCATGAACCGCGTGGCGCGTACCCGCGCGGTCTATGCCGCGCTGGGTGGCCGCATGGGGGGCGAGCTTCACGCGCTGCAACTCACGACGGCGGTTCCCGCGGTTGCGGAATCGCCTGCTTCCACCCTTTCCTGAGGACGACCGAGATGACCGACGACGTGAATGCGCGGATCGATGCGCTGGTGAAGGACAATGCCGTCCTGCTGTTCATGAAGGGCACGCCGCTCTTCCCGCAATGCGGATTCTCCAGCCGCGCGGTGGCGATCCTCAACCATCTGGACGTTCCGTTCGAGAGTGTCGATGTGTTGCAGGATCAGGGCATCCGCCAGGGCATCAAGGCCTATTCGGACTGGCCGACCATCCCGCAGCTCTATGTGAAGGGCGAATTCGTCGGCGGATCGGACATCATGATGGAGATGTACGAGAGCGGCGAACTGGCCGACCTGGTCCAGGGCGTGAAGAACGCCTGATCGGTCGGTTGCGATCCTATTGCGTAGGCAAGGGGGCCGGGTTTCGATCCGGCCCCCTTCTTTTTTGATGCGTTCCTCGCACCGAACGACAGAGTAAATGGCATTGACTACGCTTGTAATCGGTGGAAGATTACAGGTGTAGTCAGGGAGAGGGCGAATCGATGGCCGAGCGTATCAGCGATGCCGAACATGCCGTGATGGAGGTCTTGTGGGACGAGGCCCCGCTGACCGCGCAGGATGTGGCCGAGCGGGTCGATCCCGATCGCGGCTGGAGCACCAACACCGTCAAGACGCTGCTCGGCCGTTTGCTCGCCAAGGAAGCCATCGCGCATGAGGAGCAGGGGCGGCGCTATCTCTACCGCCCGCTGGTCGCGCGCGAGGATTATGTCGCGGGCGAATCGCGTCGCCTGATCGACCGGCTGTTCGGGGGCCGCTTCGCGCCGCTGGTCGCGCATCTGGCCGAGCGCGACGAACTGACCGCGCAGGATATTGCCGAGATCGAGGCGCTGCTGAAGGATCTGAAGGCATGACCGCGGCCATGCTGGGCTGGGCGGTGGAGGCGTTGATCGCCTCCGGCCTGCTGATGGCGCTGGTGCTGTTGCTCCGGCCCCATGTCCGCCGTGCCTTCGGGCCGCAACTGGCCTATGCGCTGTGGGCGCTGCCATTGCTGCGCCTGATCCTGCCGCCGCTGCCGAGGATGGTGTCCGAACAGGCGACCCCGCCGCTCGCCGCCGCCAGCGAGCGCTTTGCCGAATATGTCATGGTGCCGGTCGCCACCCGCCTGCCCACCCCGCTGGCCGAGGCGAATGCCCTGCCGACGCTGGGACAGGGCATCGCCCTGCTCTGGGCCTTGGGAGCCACGGCGTTCCTGGCTTTTCAATTGATCCGTCACTGGCGCTTCCGGCAGCGTTTGCTGGCCGAGGCGCAGCCGCTCCAATCGGTGGAGGGGGTGCAGGTGGTGTCCAGCGCGGTCGCACCGGGGCCGCTCGCCTTTGGCGTGTGGCGGCGCTACGTCGCCTTCCCGCCCGATTTCGCCGAACGCTATGATGCCGACGAGCGCGACCTCGCGCTGGCGCATGAGCTGGGTCATCATGCGCGCGGCGATCTGCTCGCCAACTGGATCGCGCTCGCGGTGCTGGCGCTCCACTGGTTCAATCCGCTCGCGTGGCGGGCATTTCACGCCTTTCGGGCCGATCAGGAACTGGCCAATGACGCCCGCGTGCTGGCCGGGCGGAGCCGCGCCGACCGCCATGTCTATGCCTGTGCCATTGTGAAGGCCGCCCATGGCCGCGCGCTGTCCAGCGCCTGTCATCTCCACACCATCGACGATCTGAAAGGACGCCTGAAGATGCTGACGACGTCGCCGGCCTCGCCGCGCCAGCGCGCCTTTGGCGGCGCGACGGTATCGCTGCTGGTGCTGGCGGGGCTGGGCATGACGGCCTCGGGCACATCGGCGGCGGCGGCGCTGACCCGAAAGGTCGAGCGCACCATGGGGGTGGACCTGACGAGCACGGCTCCGGTGCTGCCGCTACCGAGCGTGCCGCCGCCAGCGCCCGATACGCCAGAACCGCCCGCCACGCCCGCGCCATCGGTCACCCCGGTTTCGGTGCGCACGGTCGTGGTGCCGCGCGCGCCACGGGCACCGGGGGCCGCACAGGCTCCTGACGCGCCGCGCCCGCCTCGGATGGACATCGTGACGATGCCCGACGGCAAGCCGATGCGGATTGCCATCGCGGACGGGGTTGGGCCGGTGCAGGGCTTCGCCATTCCCCCGGTGCGTTCGCAGGCTTGCGGGACGTCGGATGGCGACCGGCGAACCAGCTACACGATCGAGCAGGAGAGCAAGGGGCAGAAGGTCACCATCATCTGCACCGATCGCATCCAGCGCGCGGCGGAGGAGGCGGGGCGTTCGGCCGCGATGGCGGAGCGTATGGCCGCCGGCTCGGCCGCAATGGCGGAGCGTTCGGCCGCGATGGCGGAGCGCATGGCGAAACAGAATATGGCGTTCGCGCTGGGCAGTATCGCCAGCGCGCGCCGCTCGATCCTGCGGGAACGCAACCTGTCCGAGGATGCCCGCAAAAGCGCGCTCGCCGGGCTCGATGAAGCCATGGTGCAGGTGCGCAACGAGATGGCCCGGTCGCAAGGCGACTGATGTCATAACCCCCAACTGAAGCCCCGGCGAAAGCCGGGGTCTTTTTCGGGGGCTCGCGCAGGGCTTTGCGTACAGGGCCTTGCGCGCAGGGAGCGGCCGGACTCCCCACGGGGCTTGCCTCTGCCGGATCCAGCGCCCACATGATGGCCATGGCTGAGCATCCGACCGGCATTCCGATCCTGCTAGAGCCGCTGGTCACCCGCGTTCTGGCGCCCAATCCCTCGCCCTTCACCTTCACCGGGACGCAGAGCTATGTCGTCGGGGAGCGGGACGTGGCGATCATCGATCCGGGACCGGACAGCCGCGAGCATCTGGCGGCGCTGTCGCGCGCGATCGGCGATCGGCCGGTGCGCGCGATCCTCATCACCCATCATCACCGCGACCACAGCCCGGCCAGCCGCCCGCTGGCCCGGATGACCGGCGCGCCGATCGTCGGTGCGGCGCCCTTCGCGGTGGACCATGCGGACGGGCGCGCCGATGCCGCCTTCGACCGCGACTATGCGCCCGACCAGGTGCTGGCCGATGGCGAATCGGTGGCGGGCGAAGGGTGGACGCTGACGGCGGTGGCGACGCCGGGGCACACTTCCAACCACCTGGCCTTCGCCCTGGCCGAGACCGGGGTGCTCTTCTCGGGCGATCATGTGATGGGCTGGTCGACCAGCATCGTATCGCCCCCCGATGGCGACATGGCGGCCTATATGGCCAGCCTGGACAAGCTGATGGGCCGCGACGACCGCGTCTATTATCCCGGCCATGGCGAGGCGGTCGACAATCCGCAGCGGCTGGTGCGCGGGATGCTGGGCCATCGTAAGCAGCGCGAGGGGCAGATCCTGCGGCTGCTGGCGGGGGGCGACATCCTGCCGATCGGCGCGATGACCGCGCAGATGTATGGCGGCCTTGCCCCCGGATTGATACCGGCGGCGGAACGATCGGTGCTGGCGCATCTTTATGACCTGCGGACGCGCGGGCTGGTGCGCGAGGAAGGAGCGGCATGGACGAGCGCGGCGTAACCCCCGACTCCCGGCGGCGCGGCGGCGATATCGGCCGAATCCTCGCCACGACGGCGGGCGTGCTGATCCTGATCGTGCTGGCCGCGCTGATCGCGGTGTGGGGCGTGCAGCGCTACATCGCCGACCGGCTGACCCCGGATCCCACGACGATCGCGCGCGCCAGCCTGGAGGGGCTACGCGAACAGAACCGGCTGTCGGCCTTTGCCGCGCGCTATGTCGCGGTCGTCACCTCGCGCCAGTCGCAGCTCGGCTTTTCGACCGAGCGGACGCTCATCATGCCGGGCATGGTCCGGTACGAGGTCGATCTGGGCAAGCTGCGCCAGCGTGACGTGCGCTGGGATGGCCATGACCATATCCTGTCGATCACCTTGCCCCCGGTCGAGATTGACGGGCCGCAGGTCGATATGGCCGCAATTCGGGAATATGGCTCGGGCGGCGTGCTGACGACCTTTACCGACGCCGAGCAGCGGCTGGATGCCGCCAACCGGACGGCGGGGCAGGCGGAATTGCTGCGCCAGGCGCGCGGTCCCGCGCCGATGCGGCTGGCGCGCGATGCGACCCGCCGCGCGGTCGAGCGTAGTTTCGCCATGCCGTTGCGCGCGGCCGGAGTGGAGGCGAATGTCCGCGTCCGTTTCGCCGACGAGGCGCAGAATGACGAACATTGGGATACGACCCGGACGATCGAAGAGGTGCTGGGCAACACGCCATGACTCCGCGGGGCCGAACGGTCGATGATTGTCCGCGTCGCGCACAACGCCTAGGGAAAGCGACATGACCATCCAGACGAATCTGACGGGCCTCGACCTGCGCGCCGAGATCGATCGCCTCCGCAAGGAGCGCAATGCCGTCATCCTCGCCCATTATTACCAGAAGCCCGAGATTCAGGATCTGGCCGATTTCGTCGGCGACAGCCTGGACCTCAGCCGCAAGGCGCAGGCGACCGACGCCGACGTCATCGCCTTTTGCGGGGTGCGCTTCATGGCGGATACGGCCAAGATCCTGTCGCCCGACAAGATCGTCGTCCTGCCCGACATGGCCGCCGGGTGCAGCCTGGAAGACAGCTGCCCGCCCGAACAGTTCGCCGAGTTCCGCGCCCAGCATCCCGATCACATCGCGCTGACCTATATCAACTGCTCGACCGAGGTGAAGGCGCTGTCCGACATCATCGTGACCTCGTCGTCGGCCGAGCAGATCCTGGCGCAGATCGACCCGGCGCAGAAGATCATCTTCGGCCCCGACCGCAATCTCGGCGGCTATCTGGCGCGCAAGACGGGGCGCGAGATGCTGCTCTGGCCGGGCGTGTGCATCGTGCATGAGGCCTTTAGCGAGACCGAATTGCTCAAGCTGCGGGCCCAACATCCCGACGCGCCGATCGCCGCGCATCCCGAATGCCCGGCGGTGATCCTGGACCATGCCGACTATGTCGGCTCGACGCGCGGCATCCTGGAATTCGCGCAGAGGATTCCCGGCGACACGCTGATCGTCGCGACCGAGCCGCACATCATCCACCAGATGGAAAAGGCGATGCCGGGCAAGACCTTCATCGGCGCGCCGGGGGCGGACGGCAATTGCAACTGCAATATCTGCCCGTACATGGCGCTGAACACGATGGAGAAACTCTATCTTGCGCTGCGCGACCTGACGCCGCGGATCGAGATCGAGGAGGGCCTGCGCCTTCAGGCCAAGAAGAGCCTGGACGCGATGCTCGACCTGGCCAGGGGCACGGTCGGGCAGGGCGATCTGGGCCCGGTTCGCGCGGGATGACCGCCGCGTTCGACCTGGACGGCTTTGATCTGGCGCGCTTCGTCACCGCGACCCTGGCCGAGGATATGGGGGAGGGCGGGGATATCACCTCCGCCGCCGTGATCCCGGCCGAGGCGCGTTTCGTCGGCACCATGGCCAGCCGCGATGCGATCACCGTCGCGGGCCTGCCCATCGCCGAGGCGTTCTTCCGAAAGCTCGATCCCGATGTCGCGATCGAGCGGCTGGTCGAGGACGGCTGCGCGGTGCCGCCGGGCACCGAATTGCTGCGCCTGTCGGGGCGCGCACGCGCGCTGCTGACCGCCGAGCGTTCAGCGCTGAACACCGTGCAGCATCTGTCGGGCATCGCGACCATGACCGCCGCCTATGTCGCGGCGATCGCGGGGACGGGCGCGACGCTGCTCGACACGCGCAAGACCATTCCGGGGCTGCGGCGGCTGGAGAAATACGCCACCTGCATGGGCGGCGCGCAGAATCATCGCATGGGCCTGTGGGATGCGGCGATGATCAAGGACAATCACGTCGCGGTCGCGGGCGGGATCACTCCGGCGGTGGCGGCGGCGCGCGCGGCGGGCATCGCGCGGATCATCGTCGAGGTCGACCGGCTCGACCAGATCGAACCGGCGCTGGCGGCAGGGGCGACCCATCTGCTGCTCGACAACATGACCCCGGCGCAACTGGCGGAGGGCGTGGCGATCGTCGCGGGGCGCGTGCCGACCGAGGCGTCGGGCGGCGTCCGGCTGGACACGATCCGTGCCATTGCAGGATCGGGCGTCACCTTTGTCAGCGTTGGCCGCTTGACCCAGTCCGCACCCGCCGCCGATATCGGCCTGGATTTCGCCACGGCCTGAACGGTCGGCGGCTTGGGAAAGAGGGATAAGGCGCGATGCGACCGAAATCGGTGATCCTGGGCGAGCGGCTGTCGCTGTTCGCCATCATCCTGCTGGTCGTGCTGGGCGCGCTGGGCTGGGCCGACACCGTGGCGCAGGCCGGGGTGGGAATCGCGCTGTTCGCGAACGGCCTGCTGATCGCGCTGTTCCTGGTGTCGACCCTGCTGGTCACGCGGCTGGGCAGCCGGATCGGGCTTGGGTTGCTGATCGTGATGACCGCGCTCAACCTGATCGGCTTTCTGTATCAGGTGTCGGTCGGCGCGGTGGCGGAAGGATTGTTCGGCGTGTTGACCGCGGTGCAGGCGGCGGCGTCGCTGGTCGCGCTGGTGATGCTGCTGCGTCCCAACGCGCTGGCCTGGTACCGGGCGATGGCGGAGGAACTGGACGCATGAAGACGATGCTGATCGGGCTGGCGATGCTGGCCGTGCCGCAACTGGCGGGGGCGCAGACGCTGCAATGCACCGCGCCCGGCGCCATCCCGCGCCTTCGCCCCGACCTGCCCAGCGCCAGCCAGCCGACGCGCGTCCTGCCGATCGGCAGCTATACGCTGGCCATCACCTGGAGCCCGCAGCATTGCCGCGACGCGCGGGACGGCGACGGCTTCCAGTGCGGCGGCAAGAATCGCTTCGGCTTCACGCTGCACGGCCTGTGGCCCGACGGCGTGGAGAAGGACTGGCCGCAATATTGCAAGCCCACCGCGATCCTGCCGCAGGCGGTGGTGCGCCGCCATATCTGCGCGACGCCCTCGGCCCAGTTGATGCAGCATGAATGGGCCAAGCACGGCACCTGCATGACCGGGTACAGCCCGGCGCGCTATTTCCAGCAGTCGAACCGGCTGTATTACACGCTGCGTTTCCCCGACATGGCGGCGCTGTCACGGCGCGAGGGCCTGACCGCGGGCGATGTCGCCGGTGCGGTGGCGGGGGCCAATCACGGGCTGACGGCCGACATGATGCGCGTCACCGCCACGCGCGAGGGCTGGCTGGACGAAATCTGGATCTGCCTCAACAAGGCGTTCCGTTATACACGCTGCCCGGCGCATCAGGGCGGGTTGCAGCCCGGCGCGCCGATCAGGATCTGGCGCGACGCACGCTGATCGGCGGCGCTATCCCTCGACCACCACGCTCGAGGGATGGTGCCGGTCGAGATGCTTGCGGATGATCCGCAGGTTGCGGGTGTTCGACCGGAAGAGCAGGTCCGCCGCATCGCCGACCAGTGGCACGAAGCCCAGCACCGCGTCGAATCCGACATTGCCCATCATCCGCAGCATCTGGAACCTGGACAGGCCCAGATTGCGCGCTTCCCAGATGATGTAGCTGCCCAGGGCGGCGGCGGCGATATCGCCGATGACCGGGACCAGCCCCAGCACCACGTCCAGCCCGATCGGGCGGTTGATCCCGGGCAGGACCACCACGCGTTCGAGCAGCTTCTCCATCGCCTCGATCCGCTGGCGACTGGCGGCGATGCCTCGGTCCAGCGGCAGGGCGTCGAACCGCGACGGGTCCATGCGGAATGTGTTTGCCATAGCCCTCAATTGGGATCGGCGCGCAGCCTGTTCAATGGATGCCAGGCGCGCATATTGGTCTGGAACTGGCGCAGCCGGTTGGACACCAGCGACCAGCGCAGCGGTCGGGCCAGCGGGATATAGGGCGTGTCGGTATTCAATGCGGCATCGGCGGCGGCGATCGCCGCGCTGCGCGCCGCCGCATTCGGGGCGAGACGCGCTTGTTCGACCGCCGCCTGCGCGGCCGGGCCGCAGGGCGCGCAGGCGGCGGCGAGATACCAGCGCGCGCTGTCGAAGGGGGCAACGGCATCGACTAGCGTCAGGTCGGCGGGCGCATCGATCGTGACGCGTTCGGGCTGGATGCCGATGGACGCAAGCGCCGCGCCGATCTGTCCATAGAGAAGATTGGCGCCGGGCCCGGGTGGAAGCGCGACGCGCAACCGGATTGGTTGGCCGAACGCCGCCACGCGCACGCGCGCCGCCGCGCGCCGCTCCGCCAGGGTCAGCAGCGCCCAGCCGGGAATTTGCGGCGGCGCGTCCGAATCGAGCGTGTCGGGCAACAGGCGATCGGTCGCATCCCAGTTGGGCGCGATCGCACCGAGCAGCGCCGCCCGGTCGAACGCCGAGGACAGTGCCTGCCGATTGGCGGCGTCGGCCAGGAATCCCTCGCGTCGCGTGATCGCCAGTCCGAACAGGCCCGCCGCCGGATCGATCCGCAGCGCCGCCGGGGCAACCCGCACCTGATCGAGCAGCGGCCAGGTCTCGAACCGGCCGCCGAGCATCAGGTCCGACTCGCCGCGGGCGAAGCGGAGCAACGCGCGCGCGGGACGCTCGCTGATGAGGCGGACATCGTCTTCGGGCGCGGGGATCGCCTGTTCGTCGGGGTCGGCGCGCTGTGGGTCCGGAACCGGGCGCAGCAGCGGGGGAGGACCGGACCGGACGATGCGGAACGGCCCCGTGCCATGCCGCGTCCGATCGATGATCGCCATTTCGGGCTGGGCAAAGAGCTTCAACAGGTCGGGGCGGGTGCGCGACAGCCGGACCTCGATCACCTGCGGCGTCATCACCACGATTTCGTCGATCGCGGTGAGAAAGGGGGCGAGCGGATTGCCCGATTGCGGGCGGATCAGGCGGCGCAGGATCGGTACGACCTGTTCGGCGGTCACGGCCGAGCCATCGGTCCAGTTGGCCTGGCGCAGGCGGAAGATATAGCTGCCGCCGCCATCGATGACGATCCAGCGTTCGGCCAGTCCGGGCTCGATCTGGCCGCTGGCATCGAAACGGACCAGCCCCTGTGCCAGCGAATCCCGCATCAGGCGTTGGGGGATGGCCGGGTCGATGATCGGCGGCGCAGGCGATGAATCGGCGGCGCGTGTGGGATGATCGGACTGGACCGCGCTGACGATCACCGGTCCCTTGTCGGGCCGTCGCTCGCACCCCGAAGCGGCGAGCAGGGCGGTCGCGAGCACCATGGTGCGGACGGCGGGACTCGAACCCGCACTCCATAGGAAGCCGATTTTAAGTCGGCAGCGTCTACCGGTTTCGCCACGTCCGCGCACGGACACAGGAAGAGACGAGGTCGTTCGCCAGGTCAAGGGGCGAGCGGTCCATCGGCTATCGGTATCGCCGCTTGGATGCGCCGGCAAAGGTCTTGGGGGGAGGCTCAGGCGCCTTCGACGTTCAGGCGGGCGCGCATTTCCTTGCCGGGCTTGAAATAGGGAACGCGCTTGGCCGACACATCGACCGTCTCGCCGGTGCGCGGGTTGCGGCCCGTCCGGGCATCGCGCGCGCGGGTGGAGAAGGCGCCAAAGCCGCGCAACTCGACCCGGCCGTCATCGGCCAGTCGCTTGGTGATTTCGTCGAAGAAAATGGTCACGATCAGTTCGACTTCGCGGGGATTCAGGCCCGGATTATGCTGACCGATTTTTTGCACCAGTTCCGAACGGATCATCGTCTAGTCCCAAGCTACAGACAGATCCGTCTTAACCTGTGTTTCTCGCTGCCGAAAGGCGTTTCGTTCTATGCAGCATTCAGAACCGGGACATGTTCTGGACATGTCCCGGTTCCTTCACGACTTACTTCTGGCCGCGCGCCTTCAGCGCTTCGCCCAGAATGTCGCCCAGCGACGCGCCCGAATCGGACGAGCCATACTGTGCCACAGCCTGCTTCTCTTCGGCGATCTGCATCGCCTTGACCGAGAAGGTCGGCTTCTTCGAACGATCGAAGCCGGTGACCATCGCGTCGAACTTCTGGCCGACCTGGAAGCGCTCGGGGCGCTGCTCGTCACGGTCGCGACCCAGATCGGTGCGCTTGATGAAGCCGGTCGCCCCATCGTCGCCCGCCTGGACTTCGAGGCCCGCGTCGCGGACTTCGAGGACGGTCACGGTGACGACCTGGTTCTTGTTCAGGCGATCGCCAGCCGCAGCCACGCCGCCGGCGACGGGGCCGCCGCGCTCGAGCTGCTTCATGCCGAGCGAGATGCGCTCCTTCTCGGGGTCGATGTCCAGGACCACGGCCTGAACGACTTCGCCCTTGCGGTGCAGGTTGAGGGCATCCTCACCCGACACGCCCCAGGCGATGTCCGACATGTGGACCATGCCGTCGACATCGTTGTCCAGGCCGATGAACAGGCCGAACTCGGTCGCGTTCTTGACTTCGCCCTCGACGGTCGAACCGATCGGATGGGCCGCGGCGAACGCTTCCCACGGATTGGCCTGCGCCTGCTTGAGGCCGAGGCTGATGCGACGCTTTTCCTGATCGACTTCGAGAACAACCACATCGACTTCCTGCGAGGTCGACACGATCTTGCCCGGATGGACGTTCTTCTTGGTCCAGGACATTTCCGACACGTGGACCAGGCCTTCGATGCCCGGCTCCAGCTCGACGAACGCACCATATTCGGTGATGTTCGTGACGCGGCCCGACAGCTTCGCGCCGACCGGGTACTTGGCACCCGCGCCATCCCACGGATCGCTCTCGAGCTGCTTCATGCCGAGCGAGATGCGCTGCGTGTCCTTGTTGATGCGGATGATCTGCACCTTCACGGTGTCGCCGATCGCGATCATCTCCGAGGGATGATTGACGCGCTTGTACGACAGGTCGGTGACGTGCAGCAGGCCGTCGATGCCGCCCAGGTCGACGAACGCACCATAGTCGGTGATGTTCTTGACGACGCCGTCGATGATCTGACCCTCGGCCAGGCTCTGGATCAGGCCCGAACGCTGTTCGGCGCGGGTCTCTTCCAGGACGGCGCGACGCGACACGACGATGTTGCCGCGCTTGCGGTCCATCTTCAGGATCTGGAACGGCTGCGGGATGTCCATCAGCGGGGTGACGTCGCGGACCGGACGAATGTCCACCTGCGAGCCGGGCAGGAACGCCACGGCGCCGTTTAGGTCGACAGTGAAGCCGCCCTTGACCCGGCCGAAGATCACGCCTTCGACGCGCGCCGACTTCGAGAATTCCAGCTCCAGCTTGTCCCAGGCGGCCTCGCGGCGCGCGCGGTCGCGGCTGAGCATCGCTTCGCCGTGCATGTTCTCGACGCGGTCGACATAGACCTCGACCTCGTCACCGACCTTCAGGTCGGCCTTCTGGCCGGGGGCAGCGAATTCGCGGAGGGGCACACGGCCTTCCGACTTCAGGCCGACATCGATGACGGCCATGTCGTTTTCGATCGCGGTGACGGTGCCATGCACGACGCGACCCTCGAAGCTGTCGGCACCGCCGAACATGTCATCGAGCATCGCCGCGAAATCGTCGCGCGTGGGCTGGGGGTTGGTTGCCATAAAAGGGTTAGGTTCCTGAGAGTTTTTCGCCTCCGGTCAGGCAATTCGCCCGACCTTCGCCGATGGCCGCGCCGACCCCATGCCGACGCCACCAGACCCGAAGATATGTCTGAATCACGGAAAAGCGGCGGTCCGCGAGAAATGCGGAAAGGGCGCGGGACACTTGGCCACGCGCCAGCCTCTCCGCGGAACAGGGTCCGCGAGCCGGGCCACCATAGCGCAAAAGGCGCTTTTGCGCAAGGAAAGGGGCGTTCCCGCCGCGGCGGCTATGGCGGGGGGATCGCGTCAGCGTGCCCTGGCCGCCACCTGCGCGTCGACGAACTGGATCGCGCGGGCCACCGCCGCTTCGATGGTCAGGGTCGATGTGTCCAGCGCCGCCGCATCCGCCGCCTGGGTCAGGGGGGCGGTGGCGCGTCCGCTGTCGCGTTCGTCGCGGGCGCGGATATCGGCCAGCACCTGTTCGAAGGTCACGGTCGCGCCATGCGCCGCCAGTTCGCTATGCCGTCGCCGGGCGCGCACCTGTGGGCTGGCCTTCACGAACAGCTTGGCATCGGCGTCGGGGGCGATCACCGTGCCGATATCGCGCCCGTCCAGAATCGCGCCGCCCGGCTGGTTGGCGAAGCGCTTCTGCCGCTGGAGCAGCGCCGCGCGGACCAGCGGGTGCGCGGATACGACGGAGGCGAGCTTGCCCGTTTCGTCGTCGCGCAGCGCCGGATCGGCGAGCAGGCTGTCATCGAAGCCGCAGGCGGCGACCGCATCGGCTTCGCGTGTCGGGTCGAGGTGCATCTGCCGCACCGTTGCGGCGACCGCGCGATAGAGCAGGCCCGTGTCGAGATGCGGCAACCCGTAATGGCGGGCCAGCGCGCGGGCGATCGTGCCCTTGCCGCTCGCCGCCGGGCCGTCGACCGCGATGATCATGCCAGCGCCCCGAGCTTTTCCAGCGTATCGAAGAAGACCGGATAGCTGGTCGCGACCGGCGCGGCATCGTCCAGCGTGATCGGATCGCGCGCGTTCAGGGCGGCGATGGTCATGCTCATCGCGATGCGGTGGTCGAGCAGGGTGGCGATCGTCGCGCCGCCGGATATGGGCGCGCCGCCGGTTCCGGTCACCGCCATGCCGTCCTCATATTCCCGACAGGCCACGCCGCAAGCGCCCAGCGCGTTCGCCATCGCGGTGATGCGGTCCGATTCCTTGACGCGCAGTTCTTCCGCGCCGCGCGCGATGGTGGTGCCGGTGGCGAAGGCCGCGGCCACGAACAGCACGGGATATTCGTCGATCATGCTGGGCGTCAGGTCGGGCGGCACCTCGATCGCCGAAAGGGGCGCATGGCGCACGCGCAGATCGGCGACCGGCTCGCCCCCGACGATGCGGGCGTCCTGTTCGGTGATATCGGCGCCCATCATCTTGAGCGCGGCGATGATGCCCGTCCGCGTCGGATTCATGCCGACATTGGTGATCGTCAGGTCGGCACCCGGCACGATCGAGCCCGCAACCAGCCAGAAGGCCGCCGACGAGGGGTCGCCCGGCACGACGATGGCCTGGGGCTTCAACTCGGCTTCCCCGCGAATCGTGATGATCCGTCCCTCGGGCGAGGGGGTGACGGTCAGGTCTGCGCCGAAGCCCGCCAGCATCCGCTCGCTATGGTCGCGGGTCGCGATCGGCTCGATCACGGTCGTCTCGCCCGGCGTGTTGAGACCCGCCAGCAGGATCGCCGACTTCACCTGTGCCGAGGCGACGGGCAGGGTGTAGCGGATCGGCACCGCCGGGCTGAGGCCGCGCACCATCAGCGGCAGGCGGCCGCCCGGCGTATCCTGGAACTGCGCGCCCATCTGTGACAGTGGTTCGATGACGCGGCCCATCGGGCGCTTGGACAAGGAGGCGTCGCCGATGAAGGTCGCGGTGATCGGGTGGCTGGCGACCAGCCCCATCAGAAGGCGCGTCGAGGTGCCCGAATTGCCCATGTCGAGCGCGGTTTCGGGCTGGAGCAGCCCGCCGACGCCGACGCCGTGGATCACCCACACCCCGTCATCCTGCCGGATGATGTCGGCCCCCATCGCGCGCATCGCGCTAGCGGTGGCGAGCACGTCCTCGCCCTCCAGCAGCCCTTCGACCCGGCTTTCACCGACCGCGAGGGCGGAGAGCATCAGCGAACGATGGCTGATCGATTTGTCGCCCGGGACGGTGATGGTGCCGCGAAGCGCGGCGGCGGCTCGGACAGTGCGAGGCTGGGGGAGGGGATGCGCCATGATGGCCGGGGCTTTTGACAGGGGGCTTGCGCTGTGGCAAGGCGCGCCCACTTTTCGCTCCGGCGGAAAACCCAATCCGAAAGGTGATGAACGGCATGATCAAGCCGGAATGGGGCACGAAGCGTACGTGCCCGAAATGCGCGACGCGCTTTTACGACCTCGAGAAGGACGATCCCGTCACCTGCATCAATTGCGGGACGCAGTGGGAGCCCGAGCCCATTCTGAAGTCGAAGCAGCCCCTGCCGTTCGAGCAGGCCAAGGCCGACAACAAGGAAGCCGATAGCGATCTGGTCGGTGGCGACGACGAGGATCTGGACATCACCGGTGAGGACGAAGAGCCTTCGGCCGATGATGAAGTCGATCTGGGCGGCGACGACGATCTGGGCGTCGAAACGTCCAGCGAAGAAGACGAACATTGATCCTCTGAAGGGTCTTGGCGGGCACCGATAAAAAAGTGCTTGCCGAGGCCCGGTAGCCCCGCTAGTGGGCTGCCTTCACAGCGGAATGGGGCCGTAGCTCAGCTGGGAGAGCGTCGCAATGGCATTGCGAAGGTCAGGGGTTCGATCCCCCTCGGCTCCACCATTCCGCCGGAACATAGGGCGCTGAGCCAATCGCGCCGGATGATCGGTAGCCCCGCCTTACGCCGGGTTTCCACGCCAAGAGATGGGGCCGTAGCTCAGCTGGGAGAGCGTCGCAATGGCATTGCGAAGGTCAGGGGTTCGATCCCCCTCGGCTCCACCATCTTCCTCGATACATTGACAGGCCCGGCAGCAATCCGGGATCGCCGCTACCGGCGGGCGTGGCCCGTGCGGGCTGCGGCAGGTCGTCAGACCGCCGTGCTGACATGCCTGTCCGATCGCCGCGCGCGGGATGCGTCGCCCCGTACGGCATATTGCCAGGGACAGGAGGCCAGCAGCGCCGGTCGATGCGATACGACGATCAGCCCCTGTCGGCTGCGCGCCAGCCGCGCGTCGAGCCGGGCGAGGACGCGCTCCTCTGTCTTTGCATCCAGCGCCTCGGTCGGTTCGTCGAGCAGCAGCCAGGGCGCATCGGCCAGATAGGCGCGGGCCAGCGACAGGCGCCGCCGCTCGCCGCCCGACAGGCGCGCGCCATCCTCGCCGATCCAGCTGTCCAGACCCTGGGGCAGGGCGCGAACGACCTCGGCCAGCGCGGCATCGTCCAGCGCGGTCCACAAGACGTCGTCGGTTGCATCGGGCCGGGCGAGGCGCAGATTTTCGCGCACCGTCCCCGCCAGCAACTGGGCATCCTGCGGCGCCCAGGCGAATAGCGGGCGCAGCGTCGCCGCGTTCAGCGTGTCCAGCATCGCGCCGCCGATCGCCCAGCCGCTGCCCTGATCCGTGCGCAGCCCGACCAGCGCCTCGACCAGGCTGGTCTTGCCGGTGCCCGATGCGCCGGTGATCGCGATCCGCGCGCCTTCGGGCGGCAGCGTGCCGATGCCGGGCAGGGTTAGTACGGGCGAAACCGGGCAGGGCGCGGGCGGGGCGTCCTGCTCGAACAGGTCGGCCAGACGCGCCTCGGCCTCCTGCGTCGCGCCATGCGCCGCGCGGTGGCGGAGCAGTGGGGCAAGGCCATCGACCGTCGTCGCGGCAGCCAGCGCAGCGAGCGCGGCGAGCGCGGCACCAGAGGGCAGCGCGAACAGAAAGGCCGCCACCGCCGCCAACGCGGTCACGGCGGCCGACAGCCCCTCGACCAGCCCCGCCACCATCGCCTGCCGTTGGCGGGCATCGGACAGCCTTGTTTCGATCGCGAGAATCGCGGCCCCGGCCTGCTGCTCCATTGCATAGCAGCGCAGCTCGGGCGCGGCGGCGAGCTGGATCGACAGCAGCGCGCGCAACTCGCCCTGCAGCCGCTGTCCGTCGCGGCCCGGCGCGGCCAGCCCGGCCAGCAGGTGGAATCCACCCGCCAGCGTGGCACTTGCCAGCAGGATGATGGCGAGCGCGGCGGCGGGGCTCGCCATCCCGCCGAGCGCGGCGCCGCTCGCCACCGCGGCGATCGCGCCCGCCCAGGTCGAGCGCCGGGCGATCGCCATTTCGACCGCGGCGACATCCTGCACCAGCCGCGCGCTCGCCTCGCCCGAGGTAAGCGCGAGCGACCGGGCGGGGGGCGCGGCGGCGATCGCGCGGTACAGCGCGGGGCGGATGCGCGCGAGGATCGCGAAGGCCGCCGCATGGCTGGCCAGCCGCTCGCCATAGCGCGCGCCGGTGCGCAGGATGGCGAGCAGCCGGATGGTGGCGCTGGGCAGCATATAGTTGAACGCGCGGGCGACCAGCGGTCCGGCCAGCCCGGCCGCTCCGGCGGCGGTGATGAACCAGCCCGACAGGCCCAGCAGGATCACCGTGGCGGCGGTGACGATGGCGGCGAGCAGGGCGGCGCGCCCGAGCATCTTTCGTTCGCGCCGGATCTCGCGCCGCAGCAGGGTGGCGAAGCGGGTCATGCATGGCCTCCCAGAATGACGACCCGGTCGGCCATCGCGGCCAGGCGTGGGCAGTGGGTGGCGATGATCGCGGTCCGCCCGGAACAGGCGCGGGCGATGACCTGGATCATCGCCGCCTCGGCCTCCGCGTCGAGATGCGCGGTCGGCTCGTCGAGCAGCAGCAGCGGCGCGTCCTTCAGCAGCGCGCGGGCGATGCCGATACGCCGCCGCTCGCCGCCCGACAGGCCGCCGCCGCGCGGATCGAGCGGCGCGTCCAGCCCCTCGGCGCGGCGGGCCAGCATCGGCGCGAGCCCGGCCAATGCGGCGACCTGTTCGATGCGGGCGCGGTCCGCGTTGGGATCGCCCAGGCCGATCGCCTCCGCGATGGTGCCCGGCAGGATCAACGGGTTCTGCCCGGCCCAGGCGGCCGATACGCCGCCGCCGAAGGGCAGCGGCGTCCCGTCGACCCGGATCGCGCCCGCCGTCACGGGCGCCAGGCCCAGCAGGGCGTGGAGCAGGCTGGTCTTGCCGCTGCCCGACGGGCCGATCAGCGCCAGCGTCTCGCCCGGCTGCACCATCAGCGCGAGGTCGGCGACCGCCGCATGGTCGCCCTCGGGATAGCGGATCGTCACATGGTCGAACACGATATGCGGCGGCGTGTGCAGCGGGCGCAGCGCGGGGGTGGCGGTCGCATCGACCAGCGGGGCGAGCCGCGTCGCCGCGGTCTCGGCCGCCTGCCGCTCGTGATAGGCAGCCGCCAGCCGCCGCATCGGCGCATAGAATTCGGGGGCGAGCGCCAGCGCGAAAAAGGCGCGGCCCAGCGTCAGCGTTTCGGGCACCGGGAACGGCAACAGGCCGAGCAGCGCAAAGCCGCAATAGACCGCGACCAGCGCCACCGACAGCGCGGCGAAGAATTCGAGCGCGCCCGAGGAGAGGAAGGCGATGCGCAACACCCCCATGGTGCGCGTCGCCAGCGCCTCGGCCGCCTGGCCGATCCGCGCCGCCTCGCGATCCTCGCCGCGAAAGGCGAGCACGACCGGCAACGCCCGGACCCGGTCGGCGAACAGCGAGGACAGGCGCGACAGCGCGGCGAATTGCCGTCGCGAGCGATCCGCCGCCGCGCCGCCCGCCAGGATCATCGCCGCGACGAAGGGGATCAGGGTGACGAGCAGGATCACCGCGCTGACCGGACTGGCGAGCGCGATGGCGGCGAGCACGATCATCGGCGCGATCGCGGCGGCGCGCCGGGCGGGCAGGAAACGCGCGGCATAGCCGTCCAGCGCGTCCACCTCATCCACCGCCGCACCGACCAGCGCGGCCGGCCCCGGCCCGGCGCCCGGCATCTGGCCGAAGGCGGCGGCAAGGACCAGGCGGCGCGCCGACAGGGTCGTGGCGCGGCCCGCATCCGCCGCGCGCCCGGCGAGCATCAGCGCCAGGGCCGCGCGCGTCGCGCCCGCGACCAGGGCCAGCAGCAGCCAGGGGGCGACGCCCGCCAACGTGCCGATATGCACGACGGCCCCCGCCAGTCCGGCGGCAAAGCCGATCGCCGCGATGGTGTCGCCGAGCAGCAGCATCTCCGCCCCGCGCGCGCGGACCGCCAGGCGCGCAAGCGGGGACTCGCCGGCAGAGGGCCCGGCGGAGGACGGTGCCGAGCGGTGCGGGGAAGCGATCGTCGTCATGAAATTTCGCCTACGCAACCGGGGCCTAGGGGCGAATACGGGACTTCCCGTATATCGATTGCGCCCGTCCCCGCCGATTAGGTCGCCCCATGCCCGCATCTGTCTGCGGGAAAGGAGGAGACCCACCCGTGGACCCGACCGTCATCGATCTGTCGCGGCTGCAATTCGCGCTGACCGCGCTGTATCACTTTCTGTTCGTGCCCCTGACCCTGGGGCTCAGCTTCATGCTGTTCATCATGGAGTCGGTCTATGTGATGACCGGCCGCCAGGTCTGGCGTCAGGTGACGCGCTTCTGGGGCAAGATTTTCGGCATCAACTTCGTGCTGGGCGTCGCGACCGGCCTGACCATGGAGTTCCAGTTCGGAACCAACTGGTCCTATTTCTCGCATTATGCGGGCGACATCTTCGGTGCGCCGCTGGCGATCGAGGGCCTGATGGCCTTCTTCCTGGAGGCGACGTTCGTCGGCCTGATGTTCTTCGGCTGGGACCGCCTGTCGAAGCTCGGGCATCTGATCGTCACCTTCATGGTGGCGCTGGGCACCAACCTGTCGGCGCTGTGGATCCTGATCGCCAATGGCTGGATGCAGAATCCGGTCGGGGCGACCTTCAATCCCGAAACCATGCGCATGGAGGTCAGCGACTTCAGCGTGGTGCTGTTCAACCCGGTGGCGCAGGCCAAGTTCGTCCATACGGTGAGCGCGGGCTATGTCATCGCCTCGGTGCTGGTGTTGGGCGTTTCGGCCTTCTGGCTGTTGAAGGGGCGTTGGGTGCCGGTGGCGCGTCGGTCGATGACCGTCGCGGCGGCGTTCGGCCTTGCCTCCTCGCTGTCGGTCGTCGTGCTGGGCGACGAGAGCGGCTATGCCCTGACCGACAACCAGAAGATGAAGCTCGCCGCGATCGAGGCGGCCTGGCATACCTCGCCCGCGCCTGCCGGTCTGACCATCTTCGGAGTGCCGAGCATGGCGACGCACGAAACCCGGTATGAGGTGAAGGTGCCCTGGGTGCTGGGGCTGATCGCGACGCGTAGCCTGTCGGGCACCGTCACCGGCATGTCCGAACTGGTGCTCCAGGCGCAGGAGCGGATCGGTTCGGGCCAGATCGCCTATGCCGCGGTCCAGACGCTGAAGGCCAATCCGAACGACCTGACCGCGCGCGCCGCGTTCGAGGCACACAAGCGCGACATGGGCTATGCCCTGCTGCTCAAGCGCTATGTCGCCGATCCGGCGGCGGCGACGCCTGCGCAGGTCGAGAAGGCTGCCTGGGATACGGTGCCCAGCGTGCCGCTGCTGTTCTGGTCCTTCCGCGTGATGGCCGCGATCGGCTTTGCGATGATCGCCTTGTTCGCCATCGCCTTCGCGCTCTGTTCGCTGCGGATGCACCTGAACGCGCGCTGGTTCCTGAAGCTGGCGGTGATCGCGATCCCGTTGCCCTGGATCTCGACCGAACTGGGCTGGGTGGTCGCCGAGATGGGGCGTCAGCCCTGGGCGATCGATGGCGTGCTGCCCACGTTCCTGGCCTCGTCCAGCCTGACCCCGGCCGCGCTGCTCACCACCATTGCGGGCTTCACCCTGCTCTATGGCGCGCTGGCCGTCGTCGAGGTGCGGTTGATCCTGGCCACCATCCGGCATGGTCCGGTCGAGCATGAGGTCGAGGCCGATGCGTCGATCGACGCGCCGACCGTGTCGCAACCGCTAGTCGCCTGAAGGAGGGCTCACGATGTTCGACTATGAATTGTTGCGCCTCATCTGGTGGGCGCTGCTGGGGGTGTTGTTGATCGGCTTCGCGCTGACCGACGGTTTCGATCTGGGTGTGGCGGCGCTGCTCCCCTTCGTCGCCAAGAGCGATACGGAGCGCCGCATGGTCATCAACACGGTGGGGCCGACCTGGGAAGGAAACCAGGTCTGGTTCATCCTGGGCGGTGGCGCGATCTTCGCCGCCTGGCCGTTCGTCTATGCCGCCAGCTTTTCGGGCTTCTACCTGGCCATGTTCGTGGTCCTGTCCGCGCTGATCCTGCGCCCCGTGGGGTTCAAATACCGCTCCAAGCGGCCCGACCCCGCCTGGCGCAGCCGCTGGGACTGGGCGCTGTTCGTCGGCGGTCTGGTGCCCGCGCTCGTCTTCGGCGTCGCGGTCGGCAACGTCCTGACCGGCGCGCCCTTCCGGCTCGACGGCGACCTGCGCGTCTTCTACGACGGCAGCTTCCTGGCGCTGTTCAGCCCCTTTGCGCTGGTCGCCGGGCTGTTGTCGGTGGCGATGCTGGTGCTGCACGGTTCGGCCTGGCTGTCGATCAAGACGGAGCGGGGGCCGGTGCAGGACCGCGCGGTGTCCTTCGGCTTCGTCGCGGGAATCCTGGCGCTGGTGCTGTTCGCGCTGGGCGGCCTGATGGTCGCGCGGATGCCCGGGTTTGAACTGGTCGGCGCGGTCGAAACGGGGGCCCCGTCCAACCCGCTGCACAGCACGTCGCAGATGGTGGCGGGTGGCTGGCTGGCCAACTTCGCCCGCTATCCCTGGATGGTGATCGCGCCGGCGCTTGGCTTTGCCGGTACGATCCTGGCGCTGATCGGCATTCGGTCGCGGAGCGGCGTGCTCGCCTTTGGCGGATCGAGCGCGGCGGTGACCGGGATCATCGCGACGGTGGGGTGCGCGATGTTCCCCTTCATCCTGCCGTCCAGCATCGACCCGCATTCCAGCCTGACGGTGTGGAACGCGTCGTCCAGCGAGCGGACACTGGGCATCATGCTGTTCTGTGTCGTGGTCTTCCTGCCGATGGTGCTGGCCTACACCGCCTGGGCCTATCGGGTGATGTTCGGCCGCGTGACGACCCAGGCCGTCAACACCAGCCCCGATTTCTACTGAGAGGACAAGGTCATGTGGTATTTCACCTGGATTCTGGGTCTTGGCCTGGCGGTCGGTTTCGGCATCTGCAACGGCATGTGGCACGAATTCCACCTGCCCGCGGATGAGGACGGACCCGCCGCGTGAGCGTCTTCCACCCCGATCTGGCGGCGCGTCCGGTGCCGCGTTACACGAGCTATCCCACCGCGGCGGAATTCACCGCCACGGTGGGGGCCGAACGGCAGGGGCTGGCGCTGCTGGGCGTGGAGCGGGACGATGTCGTCTCGCTCTATGTCCATATCCCCTATTGCCGCGAAATCTGCTGGTATTGCGGGTGCAACACCGGCGCGGTCGGTCGCGAGACGCGGCTGGGCGAATATCGTGACGCGTTGCTGGCGGAGATCGCCACGGTCGCCGCGTTGATGGAAGGGCGCGTCACCTCGGTCCATTTCGGCGGGGGCAGCCCCAATGTCCTGTCGGGCGACGCGTTGCACCGAATCGCCGATGCGATCTGCGACTCGTTCGGCGTGGCGAGCGATGCCGAATGGGCGATGGAACTGGACCCGCGCTCCTTTCACCCGGGCCAGGCCGAGACGCTGGCGGCGATCGGCATTACCCGCGTCAGTCTGGGCGCGCAGACCTTTGCCCCGCATGTCCAGCAGGCGATCAACCGCGTCCAGCCCTTCGAGCAGGTCGCGGCCGCCGCGCGCCAGTTGCGCGCCGCAGGGATCGCGCAGATCAATCTCGACCTGATGTACGGCCTGCCGCGCCAGACGGAACAGGATCTGGCGGACAGCATCGCCGCCGCGCTGACGCTGGTGCCGTCGCGGGTGGCGATGTTCGGCTACGCCCATCTGCCCGCCATGCTGCCCCGACAGCGGATGATCGCGGACGAGAGCCTGCCCGACGCCGGCGCGCGCTTCGCACAAAGCGCGCTGGCACATCGGCTGTTCACGCAAAATGGCTATCAGGCGATCGGTTTCGACCATTTCGCGCAGGCCGGGGACGGTCTGGCGCGGGCGATGGCGGCGGGGCGGCTGCATCGCAATTTCCAGGGTTTCACCGACGATCCCGCGCGTATCGTCGTCGGGCTGGGCGCGTCGGCGATCAGCCATTTCGATGGCGTGATCGTGCAGAACGAAAAGCATGTGGGGGCGTATCGCCGGACCGTGCGGACCGGCGCGCTGGCGGGGGTGCGGGGCGTGACGCGGACGGCGGACGACCGGCTGCGCGGCGCGATCATCGCGCGCCTGCTCTGTGACGGGCAGGCGGATATCGCGGCGCTGAGCGCGGCGGCGGGCGTTGATCCCGATCGCTTCGCCACGGCGATGGACTGCCTTGCGCCGCTGGAGGAACGGGGGCTGGTCCGGCGCGAGGGGTGGCGCGTGGCGATGCGCGACGAGGACCGCGCCTATCGGCGGCTCGTCGCCTCGGCCTTTGACAGCCGCCGGGCCTGGGCCCCGCAACGGATCAGCGCCGCCGTGTGACCTTTTGCCCAAGCGATGGTAACAGGCCGTGGCGCTAAAGATGGTGCCGGGGCCCTGTATGGCTGGCCCGTCCTGGCCTTGTCGGGACGGTGCGCCGATAAAGGATGGGAGTGGCGGCAATGGCTCGGCTCGAATCGGAGGGACGCAGGACCGGACTGGCCCGGCTGGTCGAGGGGCTGGTCGATCGCGCGGTGATGCTGCTCGACGATGACGGCATGGTTGTCGCCTGCACCGAGGGGGCGACCCGCCTGCTCGAATGGCCCGAAGCGGATCTGATCGGGCGTCCGGCGAGCGTCCTCTATCCCGGCGAGCCCGGCGTTGAGGAACTGTGTGACGACCTGGCACGGGCACGGGAGGATTCACCCCATCGGGTCGACCGCTGGTGCGTACGGCGGCACGGGTCGGAATTCGTCGCCGAGATTACGCTGGTGGCGCTGCGCCAGGGCGACGGCGCCGTCGACGGCTTTGGCGTCAGCATCGCCGATGTGACCCAGCGTCATGCGAGCGAACAGGCGCTGCATCAGAGCGAAATCCATGTCCGGTCGATCCTCGCCACCGTGCCCGATGCGATGGTGGTGATCGACGATGCGGGTGGGATCCTGTCGTTCAGCGCGGCGGCCGAGCGGCTGTTCGGCTATGCCGAGGCCGAGGTCGTCGGGCGCAATGTCAGCCTGTTGATGCCGAGCCCGTATCGCGAACAGCATGACGCCTATATCGCCCGCTATGAGGCGACGGGCGAGCGGCGGATCATCGGGATCGGCCGCGTCGTCACCGGCCAGCGGCGCGATGGTACCCAGTTCCCGATGGAACTGGCGGTGGGGGAGGCCCGCGATGAAGGACACCGGATCTTCACCGGCTTCATCCGCGACCTGACCGCACAGCAATTGGCCGAGCTGCGAATGAAGGAATTGCAGGCCGAACTGATCCATGTCTCACGCGTCAGCGCGATGGGCACCATGGCCTCGACCCTGGCACATGAACTCAACCAGCCGCTGACCGCCATCGCCAATTATCTGGAGGCCGGGCGCGACCTGATCGACGCCACCGCATCCGATACCGCGCCGCTGCTGCGCGAGGCGATGGACGAAGCCGCGAACGAAGCGCTGCGCGCCGGGCAGATCGTCCGGCGGCTGCGCGATTTCGTGGCGCGTGGGGATACCGACAAGGCGGTCCATCACCTGCCGACCATGATCGACGAGGCGGCCCGGCTGGGCCTGCTGGGCGCCACCGAGCATGGCATCCGCCTGTTCACCCGGATCGATCCGGCGGCAAGCCATGTCCTGGCCGATCGGGTGCAGGTGCAGCAGGTGCTGGTCAATCTGTTCCGCAACGCCGCCGAGGCGGTGACGCAGAGCGAACGGCGCGACATCGTGCTGGCGGCGCGACGCGACGGCGCGATGGTGAACCTCTCGGTTGCCGATACCGGCCCCGGCATCGATCCGGCGATCGCGCCCAAGCTGTTCCAGGCTTTCGCCAGCGGCAAGGATCGTGGCATGGGACTGGGGCTGTCCATCTCGCGCACGATCGTCGAGGCGCATGGCGGGCGGATCTGGGCCGAGCCGAATGAGGGGGGCGGGACCGTGTTTCACTTCACGCTGTGGAGCGGTGAGCGGAATGAGCAAGATGACTGACAACCGGTTGGTCCATATCGTGGATGACGAGGATTCGGTCCGTCGCTCGTTGAGCTTCCTGCTCAAGACCTCGGGGCATGGCGTGACCGCCTGGGAAAGCGGCGTCGCCTTTCTGCGCGCGGCCCGGACGCTGGAGCCGGGATGCATCCTGCTCGACGTGCGGATGCCCGATCTGGACGGGCTGGCGGTCCAGCGGGAACTGGCGGAACTGGGGATTGGGTGGCCGGTGATCGTGCTGACCGGGCACGGCGACATCGCGACGGCGGTGAATGCGATGCGGCAGGGCGCGGTCGATTTCCTGGAAAAGCCGTTCGAGAAGGCCGCGCTGCTCGCTGGGCTGGAAATGGGGTTCCGCGCCCTGCACCGGCAGGACGAGGCGGCGGCGGGCGCGCGCGATGCGCAGGTGCGGATCGCGGCGCTGACCCCGCGTGAGCGCGACGTGTTCCTGGGCATGGTGCGCGGCCATCCCAACAAGACCATCGCCTATGACCTGGGCATCAGCCCGCGCACGATCGAGGTCCATCGTGCCAATGTGATGAGCAAGCTCGGTGCCCATAGCCTGTCCGATGCGTTGCGCATCGCCTTTGCCGCCGGCCTCGACGGCGACCCTGTGGATATCACGTAGCGACCGGCGCGCGACGCTTTGGCATGGCGGTTGCCCTTGGGCCCATGCCCATGGGTTTGCAAAAGAACCGCTGGAAAGGGTCGATGTCGATGAACCGGAAAGCCGCTGGCCTGCGCCGGGCGCTGCTGGTCGAGGATGATGCCGGGGTACGCCGCTCGTTGCAGTTGCTGCTCCACTGGCGCGGCTTCGATGTGCGCTCGCATGCGGGCGCGGCGTCGCTGCTGGCCAGCGACGATGCGGCGGCGGCCGATATCCTGATCGCCGATTATCGCCTGCCCGATGGCAATGGCGTCGATTTGCTGCATCGGCTGATCGAACGCGGATGGAGCGGACGTTCGATCCTGATCACCGCCTATGCCGATGCCGCGCTGCGTCAGGCGGCGCAGGATGGCGGCTTTCACACGGTGCTGGAAAAGCCGTTGCGGCCGCAAGTGTTGATCGCGGCGTTGGCCGGAACGGTGTAGGTCCTCCGTAGATTTGCTTATGCCGCAGACCGGGCGAGGCACGTACAACAGGCATTGAAAGCTTCCCAGCGAGGACAATGCCATGAAGAACATCCTTCTGCTCGTTCACGACGATGGTGGACAGGAATCGCGTTATCAGGTCGCGCTCGATCTGGCGCGGGCCCTGGATGCGCATCTCACCTGTCTTGATCTCGTTTACGTTCCGTCGGTGCTGGGCGGCGGCGCTTATGAGAACGCCTATGTGATGGGTGATGTGATGACCGCGGAAGGCGAGCGGGAAAAGGTGCACGGCGCGCATCTCCGCAGCCGGCTGGCGCAGGAGGATGTCGTCTGGGATTGGTGCGATGCGGTGGGCGAACCCGCCGATGCGCTGGCCCGGGCGGCGACGCTGGCGGACCTGATCGTCGTCAGCCGCAAGCTGGATGGGATGGAAATGTTCGACATGGGTCGCGCGGCCGCCGACCTGATCGTCCGGTCGGGCAAGCCGGTGCTCGCGGTCCCGGCCGATTGTCCCCGGTTCAAATCCAATACCGCGCTGGTCGCTTGGGACGGTTCGTCCAGCGCGGCGAGAGCATTGCAGGCGGCGATCCCGCTGCTGGCCGAGGCACGGCGTGTCGTGGTGCTGGAGGTCGATGACGGCTCGCTCGCAATCCCGGCGACCGATGCGGCGGCCTATTTGTCGCGCTACGGCATTCATGCGACGATCAAGCGCGTGCCCTGTGGTTCGGGCGAGGCGGGCGGCGTGCTGCTCGAGGAAGCGTCGCTTGGTGGCTTTGGCTATGTCGTGATGGGCGGCTTCGGCCATGCCCGCTGGCTGGAGGGGCTGTTCGGCGGGGTCAGCCGGACGATGATGAAGGAAAGCCCGATTCCCGTCCTTTTCGCGCACTGAGCCACGGAACGGTAAAAGGAAGGACTCGCAGATGCTGGCATGGCTCCGCACGCGCGGTCGTCAGGAACTGGCGATGGCCGGACAGGCGCAGGGGGCCGAGGCGCGGTATTCCCACATGGAGATGCTGCACCTGCTGACCGATCGCTGCGCGGCACAGCGGGACGCCAGTTGTTCGCTGTGCCAGGGTTGCGATCTGAACCTCATGTGCCGGGGGCCGGGCCTGTCGTTGCCGGTCGATGCGCTGAGGGTGGCGGCGTAGCAGCCCTCGACAGCTCGGTGTTGCGGGGCCGCTGTTCGGGCGGCCCCGCGTGCGATCACGCCGCCAACCCGTGATGACGCAGCAATGCGTCGGGCTGTGGGGCACGGCCCCGAAAGGCGCGGAAATTCTCCGCCGCCGGACGGCTCGCCCCGCGTGCCAGCACTTCGCGACGGAACCGGTCGCCCGCCGCCTGGCCTTCTTCGACCACCGCGGCAAAGGCGTCGGCCGACAGCAGCTCGGCCCAGAGATAGCTGTAATAGCCCGCCGCATAGCCGCCCGCGAAGATGTGGCTGAAGCTGTGCGGGAAGCGATTCCATTCCGGCGGACGGATCACCGCCACTTCGTCGCGTACCGCGTTCAGCACCTCCATCACGCGCGCGCCCTGCGCCGGATCATAACCGCGGTGCAGCCTGAGGTCGAAGGTCGCGAACTCGATCTGGCGCAGCAGGAACAGCCCGGCCTGGAACCGGCGGGCGGCGAGCATGCTGGCGAACAGGGCCTCGGGCAGCGGTTCGCCGGTCTCGACATGGCCCGACAGCGCGGTCAGCGTGTCGCGGTCCCAGGCGAAATTCTCCATGAACTGGCTGGGCAGCTCGACCGCATCCCATTCGACGCCCGAAATCCCGCCGATCGAGGGCAGGTCCACCTCGGTCAGCAGATGGTGCAGCACATGGCCGAACTCGTGCAGCAGCGTCACGACATCGCCGTGCGACAGCAAGGCGGGCGTGTCGCCGGTGGCGGGCGGGAAGTTGCAGGTCAGATAGGCGATCGGCCGGTGGAAGCGATCGGCGTCGCGGAAGCGCGGACGGCACACGTCCATCCATGCGCCGCCGCGCTTGCCCGCGCGCGCCGAGAAATCGCAATAGACGCCCGCGACGACCGCACCGCTGGCATCCTGCACATCATAGAAGCGGACATCGGCGTTCCACACCGATACGCCGTCGCGCTCGACCAGCCGGATGCCGTATAGCCGCTCGAACAGCGCGACGGTGCCCTCCATCACGCGGGGCAGCGGGAAATAGGCGCGAATCGCCTCGCGATCGACGCCGAACCGCTCGCGCCGCATATGTTCGGCGACATAGCCCGTATCCCATGGCTCCAGCCTGGCGATGCCGAATTTTTCCTGGGCATAGGCGGTCGCCTCGGCCAGCTCGCGCTCTGCCAGCGGTCGCGCCCGCGCGGCGAGATCGGCGAGAAAGGCCAGCGCCTCGTCCGCCGACTGCGCCATCTTGGTCTCGACCGACCGCGCAGCCGCATCGGCAAAGCCCAGCAACCGGGCGGCTTCGTGCCGCAGCGCTAGGATACGCTCGATCCGGGCCGAATTGTCATGCGCCGGGTCGGCGGCCTGTTCCGAGGCGCGGGTGGCATAGGCACGGGCGACGCGGGCGCGAAGATCGCGGTCATCAGCCTGGGTAAGGATCGCCTGCACGCTCGGTTCGCGCAACGTGACCAGCCAGCCGTCGCGCTGCTTCTCGGCGGCATAGGAGGCCAGGATCGCCTTGGCATTGTCGGTCAGCCCGGCGAGCATCGCCTCGTCGGTGACATGCTCGCTCCAGGCTTCGCTTGAATCGAGCACCGCATTGCCGAATTCGGTGGTCAGCGTGTTGAGCTCGACGCCGATCGCGCGGAACCGCGCCTTGGCCTCGTCATCCAGGCCGACGCCCGACAGGTGGAAATTGCGCCGCGCCAGTTCGACCGCGCGCGCCTCCGCTTCGGTCAGCGGGGCCAGGTCGACCCGGTTGAACGCGGCGAACAGGTGCGGATCCTGCCCCGCCTCCATGCCATATTCGGCCAGCTTGGCCTGTGCCTCGGCAAAGGCGGCGCGCAGTTCGGGGGTATCGGCCACCGAATGGAGATGGCCGGCGGGCGACCAGCCGCGCTCGATTGCAAAGCCCGCCCGCTCGCTGGCCAGCACGACATCGGCGAAGTCGCTGGCGTTGGACCCGCCGATCCGGTCGGCGGCGGCACGCGCGTCCGCGATCAGCGCATCGACGGCGGGGACCAGATGCTCGGGGCGGATCGCGGCGAAATCGGGAAGGTCGGTATCGGCCAGAAGGGGGTTGGTCGTCGGGGTGTGCGTGGTCATTCGGCGTCCTTGAGCAACATGGTGCGCAGGGAAACTTCGGCAGTCTCGACGCTTTCGGCAAGACCCTGACGCGCCAGCCAGCGCCGATCATGGTGACAATCGGCATAGCGCGCGCCATGATCGCAGATCAGCGTGGCGATCGATCCCGCCTGGTCGGCCGCCGTCATGTCGAGCGCCAGCATCGCCGCCGCGACGAAATTCGCCCCCGTCGACGGCCCCACCGGACGGCCGAGCAGGTCGCTCAGGATGCGCATCCCCGCAATCGAGACGGCATCGGGCAGCTTCATCATCCGGTCGACCGATCCGGGCAGGAAGGAGGGCTCGACCCGGGGACGCCCCACGCCCTCGATCCGCGAGGGACGCTCGCAGCGCGCGCCGGGATCGCCATCGCGATAGCCCGCGAAAAAAGCGCTATGCTCGACATCGGCGACGCACAGCCGCGTGGGCAGCCCGCGATAGCGGCAATGGCGGCCGATCGTCGCGGCCGTCCCGCCGGTCCCCGCGCCGACCACGATCCAGTCGGGCACGGCATGCGGCTCGGACGCCATCTGGTGCAGGATGGCCGACGCGATATTGTCGCAACGCCAGTCGGTTGCGGGCGCGGCATTGGTGAACTGGTCCAGATAGACCCCGCCCAGCGCATCGGCGAGATCGCGCGCCTCGTCATACAGGCGATGCGGCTCGACCAGATGGCATTGGCCACCCTGTGCCTCGATCGCCCGAATCTTGGCCGGGGCGGTGCTGCCGGGCATGACCGCATGAAAGGGCAGGTCGAGCAGCCGCGCGAAATAGGCCTCCGACACGGCGGTCGAGCCCGAAGACGCCTCGACCAGCGGTCGCCCGTCGCGAATCACGCCGGCGACCAGCCCGCTGGCAAAGAGCGAGCGGGCGAGACGATGCTTCAGGCTGCCGGTGGGATGCGCCGATTCGTCCTTGAGATAGAATGCGATGCGCGGCGCGGCGGGCAGGTCGAGGGCGAGCAGCGGCGTTTCCGGGCAGCGGCGGCGATCGCGATCCAGCACGCCCAGCGCCCGCGCCACGAACGCCTGGTCCACGGCATGATCGGTGACGGCGATGCCCAGCGCATCGCACGTGGCGTGGCTCGGGGCGACTGGGGCGGGGGCGGTCATCAGCATCATTACATCCTCTTAAGGTGAAAAGGATATGCAAAAACCTCTGGTAAAACATACCAAAGCTTGTGACGTATTGCCGCAATGAAGCAAAAATCTTCGATTGATGGGGCTCATCGTGGATAAAATCGACATCGCCATTCTCGACGTGCTGCAACAGGATGCCAGCCTTTCGGTGGCCGAGATCTCCGAAAGGGTCAGCCTGTCGCAAAATGCGTGCTGGCGGCGCATCCGCCGTTTGGAAGAGGATGGCGTAATCCGGCGGCGGGTCGCCCTGCTCGACCCGACCAAGCTCGACGCGGGCATGATCGTCTTCGTCAGCGTGCGCACCGCCGAGCATTCCGCCGCCTGGCTGGCCGAATTCGCCGCCGCGGTCAGCGACATGCCCGAGGTGGTCGAATTCTACCGCATGGCCGGGGAAATCGACTATCTGCTCAAGGTCCGGGTTGCCGACATCAAGGCATATGACCGGGTCTACAAGATCTTGATCGACCGGGTCCGCCTGGTCGATGTCAGCGCCGCCTTCGCCATGGAGGAGATCAAGCACAGCACCGCCATCCCGCTGCCGCGATGAGTGTACGATTGCATTTTTTGCAATGATTTTTGTCGAGGTTGCAATTGCGCTAATCGGTGCTGCGATGCACAAAGACCGGGCCTTTCAGGCATCCTCTCCTAAAAACTTTTCGGCCGGTCGTAAGACCGGCCTTTTTTTTGGCCGCGCTTTCCCCTACGGAAAGGCTGCATCGTCGGCCATATCATAAAGAATCGATAATCACGGGAGCGGAGGCCGCCGGTAAAACCGGCACCGGCACGATGATGAGCGGGGGTCGAGCGATTCGGCCATTGCTCCCCCCGTTACGACCCGGCGTTCACCGGACAGGGGCGCCCCCTCCGCTCCTGACAGGCCTGACAGGATAGCGATAGACCGCGCCGAGGCGTTGGCAGTGGCGTCGCGTGGCGCAATCGCCTATCGGCACGCCCTGCCCGCCGTGGCATGGTCGTGCCACGGTGCCCCTGTTTCTGTCGGGAGCGCCGATGTTGCAGCGCCTGTTTTCGATCTTTGAGCCTTTTGTCCTCAGCCTGTTGGGCACGGTATTGCTGGCCACGCTGTTGCCCGCTCGCGGGGCGTTCGCCACCTTTGCCGGTTATCTCGCCGATGCGGGCATCGTGCTGCTCTTCTTCCTGCATGGCGCCAAGCTGTCGCGCGACGCCATCTGGCTGGGCCTGCGCAACTGGCCGCTGCATGTGGCGGTGCTGGGGACGACCTTTCTGCTCTTTCCGGCGATCGGGATGGGCCTGTCGCGGTTGCCGGGCATCGATCCGTCGATCGCGATGGGCATCCTGTTCCTGACCCTGCTGCCTTCCACCGTGCAGTCGTCGATTGCCTTCACCGCGATCGCGCGCGGCAATGTCGCTGCGGCGATTTGCAGTGCGTCCTTTTCCAATCTTCTGGGGATCGTGCTGACACCGGCGCTCGTCGCCCTGTTGATGAAGGTCGATGGCGGGGGCGGGGTGTCGCTCGCGTCGGTCGAGGGAATCCTGCTGCAACTGCTGGCACCGTTCGTCATCGGCCATTTGCTACGGCCCTGGATCGGTGGATTCGTGACGCGCCACAAAAGCCTTTTGACCATCGTGGATCGCGGATCGATCCTGCTCGTCGTCTATACCGCCTTTGGTGCGGCGGTGGTCGAGGGGCTGTGGTCGCGGGTGTCGCCGGGGGATCTGGGGCTATTGGCGCTGATCTGCCTGGGGCTGTTCGGCCTGATCCTGGGCGCGACGTTCGTGTTGGCCCGCGTAATGGGGCTGTCGCGCGAGGATTCGATCGTTCTGCAATTCTGCGGCTCGAAGAAGAGTCTCGCGTCGGGGGTACCGATGGCGGGCGTGCTGTTCCCGGCGGCGCAGGTGGGGGTCGTGCTGCTGCCCGTCATGCTCTTCCACCAGATCCAGCTCATCGCCTGCGCGATGCTCGCCCGTCATTATGGCGAGCAGGCTGCGGCGGCGGACGCTGGCAAAGAGCACGAGGCGGCACGAAGCGGATAAGTATGACGACCTTCTGTTTCAGCTCCGCGCAACAAAAATGACCAAGCCGTGAAAAAAGTGATTGACCCTAATATGGTGTATGGGTAGAGGGGTTTCACCGCGACGGAGCGGGCCACTGAGTGTGGCGCTTCGGGGTGGTACTGGCATTGAGATGCTGGCACGCTGGGTTTCTGGACCGGAAGGGTTCA
>NZ_JAVSCQ010000012.1:0-94932 GCF_040560405.1 Facivitalis istanbulensis | reverse complement strand
TGAACCCTTCCGGTCCAGAAACCCAGCGTGCCAGCATCTCAATGCCAGTACCACCCCGAAGCGCCACACTCAGTGGCCCGCTCCGTCGCGGTGAAACCCCTCTACCCATACACCATATTAGGGTCAACAGAAAAAGTGCCACGAAACCGTAAAAAATCGGATTCTCCAATAAACTCATAGGATTATCTGGCGCACATAGTCGGATGGGCCGGGGAACCTTCTGGCGATGCGGGATTCGCGCCTTTCGCGCGCCTGCTTTAAGGGCATCTTTAGCCCCCGCCTTTAGGGATCGTGCGATAGATATATGACATCGCCCCGCATCACCGTCGCCCTGAGCGTCTATAATAACGGCCCCTATCTGGCCGCCGCGCTGGAGAGCGTGCTCGCCCAGAGCTTCGGCGATTTCGAGTTGTTGATCGTCAATGATGGGTCGACCGACGATTCGCGCGCGATCATCGACGCCTATGCCGCGCGCGATCCGCGCATCCGCGCCATCCACCAGCCGAATCGCGGCCTCATCGCCAGCCTGAACCTGATGATCGACCAGGCGCGCGGCGAGTATATCGCGCGGATGGACGGCGACGATATCGCGCTGCCCGACCGTTTCGCCCGGCAGGTTGCCTTTCTCGACAGCCATCCCGATCACGGTGTGCTGGGCACGCGGGTCATTCCGATCACCGACAAGGGCGAGGAACGGACGGAGCACCCCATCGATCATCCGGTTTCGACCGAGGCCGTCCACGCCGCGCTGGAAACCGGGCCTCTGCTCTGCCACCCCTCGATCATGATGCGTCGATCGCTGCTGATCGCGGTCGGCGGCTATCGTGCGGCCTATCGGCATTGCGAGGATTATGACCTGTGGCTCCGGCTGGCGGAGCGCACGCGCATGGCCAATCTGCCGGATCGGCTGCTGCGCTATCGCTATTCACCGAGCCAGGTGTCGAATCGTCATGCGGTGCCGCTGAACTATGGTGCCGCCATGGCGCGACTGGCGCGTGCGGAGCGGCTTGCCGGACGACCCGACCCATCGGATCAGTGGGACAGCCTGCCCCCCATCGACAGGCTGGACGATCTTTTCGGTCGGGTGGGCCTGACCAGGGCGGTCCGGGCCGAGGTGGTGCGCGGCATTCTGTTCAATCCCGTCGCCATCGCCCAGGACGGACTGCCGTTCATCACCCGGCATATCGCCGATACGCGGCGCGATCCCGCATCGCGCGTGCCCGGATTGTGGCGTGCCGTGGCGCGTCTCCTGCGCAACGGTGAGCCGCGGGCGGCGCGAATCATGGCCCTGGCACTGATCCGCGGATGAGCGGGATCTCGATCCGCGGTGCCGCGCTCTGGTCGATCGGCATGCAATATATCGCCTTTGCGATTCAGTTCGTGGTCAGCGTGCTGATCTCACGCTTCTTCCTGTCGCCATCCGAGATGGGACTATTCTCGATCGCGCTGTCAGCCGCGATGATGGTGTCGGTGCTCCAGGATTTCGGCATCAGCCGATTCGTCGCGGGCGAGCGAGAATTGAGCACGGCGCAGGTCGAGACCTGCTTTTCGGTGTCGCTGATCTTCGCCTTTGGCATCGGATTGCTGATCCTGGCGCTCGCCTGGCCGTTGGCGGGGTTTTACGGCAATGCGCGGCTGACCCCGCTGCTGGTCATCATCGCCGGCTCCTATCTCGTCGTGCCGTTCGGCATCGTGCCCAGCGCGATGCTGCAGCGTCGGATGGACTATTTCTCCCTGTTCCTCGTGAATGTGGGCGCGGCGATGACCAATGCCGCCGTCGCGCTGGGGCTGGCCTGGGCAGGTTATTCGGCCTTCGCCCTCGCCTGGGCCGCCGTGGCACAGCAGGGTGCCCGCGCGCTGATCGGGCAGTGGCGATCGGGGATACGCCCCCCCTTCCCGCCCCGCCTGACCGGCCTGGGCCCCATCCTGCGCTTCGGATCGAACAGTTCCCTGTTGCATATCAGCGGCGCGATCGGCACGCGCAGCCCCGATCTGGTGATCGGCCGCGTGCTGAACCTGGCCGCTGTCGGCCTGTTCAGCCGCGCCTCCAGCCTGGCCGCGCAATTGCAGATGCTGGTCAGCGGCGCGGTCGACGGCGTCTTCTACCCCGCCTTTGCCCGGTTGCGCGATGCCGGAGCCGATCTGGCCGCCCCCTATCAGCGGGTGGTCGCCGCCTATAGCGCCGCGACCTGGCCGGCCATGGCGTTCCTCGCCGCCGCCGCGACGCCGATCGTGCTGATGCTCTATGGCCCGCGCTGGATCGGCGTCGCGCCGCTGCTCGCCTGGATCGCAATCGGGCAGATCTTCATCACCGCGCTGCCGCTGCATGTCGAATTGCCGATCCTGCTCGGCCGTATCCGGCAGCTTGTCGTCTTCAACGCGGTGGATACGATCGCGTCGATCGGCCTGTTGCTGTTGGGCGCGATGCTGAGCCTGGAGGGGGCGGCGATGTCGCGCATCGCCTATGGAATCGTCTGGTTCCTCCTCTATGTCGGGCTCATCCGGCGGCTGACCGGCTTCGCCTGGCGCGCGATGCTGGGCATCTATGCCAAGGGCATGATCGCGACGCTGGCCACGGTCGCGCCGCTGCTCGCCGTCTATCGCTGGGTCGCGCCGCCCGAAGCGGTCGGGCTGGTGCTGTTGGGCGAGGCCGGGCTGGCGGGCGTCGGCCTCTGGCTGGTGGTCATCTATGCGCTGCGCCATCCGATCCGGCTGGAGATCAACGCGATCCTGGGTGTGCTATGGCATCGGCTGCCCCGCAAAGCCTTGCGCGCGCATCCCTGACTTGTCCGATCGGCGCGGCCTGCCCATAGTCGGGGCATGGCTCCGCCCCCTTCCGGCCTTGACGATCCCGAGCAGGCCGCCCTGGCCTGGGCGCGGTTTCGCGCGATCCTGGCATGGATGACGCTGGTCGCCGCGATCGCGGTCGCGATCACGCTGGTCGTGCTCGCGCGCATCTATGGTCCGCTCAACTTCGTCACCATGCTGGGCGTGATCGGCGGGATCGGCGGCATGGTGATGCTGACCGGCGCACTGATGGGGCTGGTGTTTCTCAGCTCCGGCACCGGGCATGACGAGGATGTCGACCGGCGACCATAAAAAACCGGCCCCCGCATCAAAGCGGAGGCCGGTCCTTTTTTCGATCCAAAGCGTCGGGCCGAAGCGTCGGGGAGAGCGATCAGCCCGCCGCCGCCTCCGGCTCCACCGGCGCGGCCGCGCGGACGCGACGACGACGGGGCTTTTCCTCGGCCACGGCCTCACCCTCGGGCGCGGCGCTCAGCGCGGGCGGCAGACGGTCGGCATCGAAGCCCGTGGGCTCAGCCGCCTCGGCGGTTTCGACCGGGCGCTCGCGACGCGGACGACCGCGACGGCGCGGCGCGGCTTCGGCCTCTGCAACCGGCGCGGGCTGTTCGACGAATTCGGCCGTGGTGTCGGCATTCGCCTCTTCGGCCGCGACCGGCTGTTCGCGCCGGACGGGACGGCGATTGTCGTCGCGACGGCTATCGTCGCGGCGGGGACGATCGTCGCGGTCGCGGCGCGGACGTTCGTCACGCGGCTGACGCTCGCGGCGGCCCTCGGTGTCGCCCTGCTGCTCGCCGGGGCGAATGGGGTCGCCCTCGTCGCCATAATCCTCGCTCTCATTCTCGAAGCCGTCGTCATACTGATCGTCGCGCGATTCCTCGCGCGGGCGACGCTGATTCTGCTCCTCGAAGCGCGAGCGGCTCTCGCTCAACACCCGGAAATAGTGATCGGCGAACTGCCAATAATATTCGGTGTTGACCCGGTCGCCCTGACGCTGCGCCTCGGCCGCCAGATTCTTGTACTTTTCGTACAACTGGTTGGCGTTGCCGCGCGCGCGGTTGTCGATGCGATTGCCATTGTCGGAGCGGCCAGGATTTCCCCCCGGACGCTGCCCATTATTGCCGCCACCACGACCGCGACGGCGGCCGGCCTGCCGATTATTGATCAAGCTGTTCGTCCTTAGTCGTCAAACCAACAAGGTCCACTTTTCCCGGCACCGCGTGCGCATCACGCGATGCAAAGCTTTCGCGCCCGATCGGAGCGCTTGCCACGGCCGCCGGACAGCAGCGACTGCATGACGAAGGATGTGGGCAACGGCCCGAAATCAGCGACCCCGAAAATGGTGAAGGTGTCGATGTTCGCGTGCCCCTGACCGCGCTGTAGCGGGTAGACGCGTGGTCCTTCAAGCGAAATATGGTTCACATACGGTGATTGTTCAATGCGCGAGCAGAACGCGGGGCCGCCCGCCCAGATCGCGGTGCAGCACGACGCGAAATCCCTGCTCCTCGAGCAATGGCGTGACGGCGGCCGCCTGTTCATACCCGATCTCGACCAGCGCCGCGCCGCCCGGTGCCAGCCGCCGGCGCAACATGGGCGCGAGACGGCGATAATCGTCCAGCCCGTCCGGCCCGGCGAACAGCGCGGCGGCCGGCTCATAGTCCTTCACCTCGGGCGACAGCGGCTCGGCGGTGCCGATATAGGGCGGGTTGGAGACGATACAGTCGAACGCCCCCGTCAGCGCGCCCGCCCAGTCGCCGCGCACGAAGCGCGCCCGGTCCGCCATCCCGCAAAGCCGCGCATTGGCAAGGGCATAGCCCAGCGCCTCGGCCGAATAATCGACGCCGATCCCGCGCGCCGAACGCCATTCGTCGAGCAGCGCGAGCAGCAACGTGCCCGGCCCCGTGCCCAGGTCGAGCACCATGGCGGGCGGCGTTCCGCCGAAATGGGCAAGGGCGGCGGCGATCAGCGTCTCGCTATCCGCACGCGGCACCAGCGCGCCCGGCCCGACCTTCAGGTCGAGCGTCCAGAAACCGCGCGTGCCGGTGATATAGGCCACCGGCTCCTGCGCGGCACGGCGCTCGACCAGCGGCCCGAAGCTGTCGGGCACCGCGCGGGTCAGGTCGAGGAGCAGCGCGTTGCGCTCGATCCCCAGCGCATGGGCAAGCAGCAATTCGGCATCGAGCCGCGCGGTCGGCGAAAAGGAGAAGCGCGCAGCCGCCTCGACCAATGCGTCGCGGGCGTTCGCCACCTTAGATCCCCCCTGCCCCGGCCAGGGCCGGGAAAGGGTGACGGCCGCCTCGCTCAGCCATCGATCGCGGCGAGCCGTTCGGCCTCATCCTCCGCCAGCAACGCGCCGATCAGCTCGTCCAGCTCGCCCTCCAGAATTTCGGGCAGGCGATGCAGCGTCAGGTTGATGCGGTGATCGGTCACGCGCCCCTGCGGGAAATTATAGGTGCGAATCCGCTCCGACCGATCGCCCGACCCGACCATCGAGCGCCGGGTTCCCGCCCGCGCCGCCGCCAGCCGCTCGCGCTCCGCCTCGTACAGGCGGGTCCGCAGCACCTTCATCGCCTTGGCGCGATTCTTGTGCTGCGAGCGTTCGTCCTGCTGGATCACGACCAACCCGGTCGGGATATGGGTGATGCGGATCGCCGAATCGGTGGTGTTGACGTGCTGGCCGCCCGCGCCCGACGAACGATAGATATCGACGCGCAGATCCTTGTCGTCGATCTGGAGGTCGACCTCCTCCGCCTCGGGCAGCACCGCGACGGTCGCGGCCGAAGTGTGGATCCGTCCGCCCGATTCGGTGACCGGCACGCGCTGGACGCGGTGGACGCCGCTTTCGAACTTCAGCTTGGCGAACACCCCCACGCCCGCGACCGAGGCGACGATCTCCTTATAGCCGCCCGCGTCGGAGCTGGAGGCGGACATCGCCTCGACCCGCCAGCCCTGCCGTTCGGCATAACGCTGGTACATGCGGAACAGGTCGCCGGCGAACAGCGCCGCCTCGTCGCCGCCGGTCCCGGCGCGGATTTCCAGCATCGCGGCGCGTTCGTCCGCCGCGTCGCGGGGCAGCAATGCGAGCGCAAGATGCCGGTCCGCGGTGGCCAGCGCGGTGCGGTTGGCGTGGAGTTCCTCCGCCGCCAGCGCGCGCAGCTCGTCATCGCCGTCCTGCACCATATAGGCCAGGCTGTCCGCTTCCTGCCGCAACCGGCGCACCTCGGCGGCGGCATTGGCGACCGGCTCCAGCTCGGCATATTCCTTCGACACCGCGACGAAACGGTCCGAGGGCAGGTCGCCGGTCGCCATCATCGCCTGCAATTCGTCGCGTCGCGCCTCGATCTGCGCGATGCGTTCGGCGGAGATGGTCTTCATGCGCGCGCCAGCATTCCCGCCAGATCGGCCAGCGGAACCTGTATCTGGGTTCCGTCGGCCAACCGCTTCACCGTCGCGACTCCCGCCGCCAGTTCGTCGTCGCCCAGGATGATGGCGTGCCGTGCGCCCTGCGCATCGGCCTTCTGCATCCGGCGCTTCATATTGCCCTTATAGGCCATGTCGACCGACAGCCCCGCCCGGCGCAGTTCGGCCACGAGGCCCGTCGCGCGCAGCTCCGCCGCCGCGCCCATCGGCACCACGACCGCGTCGATGGTCGGCCTGGCCGGTTCGTCGAGCAGCATCGCAAGCCGCTCGACCCCGGCCGCCCAGCCCACGCCCGCCGTGGCGGGACCACCGAGCGATTCGATCAGCCCGTCATAGCGGCCGCCCGCCAGCACGGTGCCCTGCGCCCCCAGCCGGTCGGTCACGAACTCAAACGCGGTGTGGCGATAATAATCGAGCCCGCGCACCAGCCGCGCATTGCGCGTCCAGGCGACCCCCGCCGCGTCCAGCCCGGCCGTCACCGCGTCGAAGAAGCCGCGGGCCGCGGACGTCAGATAGGCATCGATGTCGGGCGCCGCATCGGCGATCGGCCGATCGCGCGGGTCCTTCGAATCAAGGATGCGCAGCGGGTTCTTCTCCAGCCGCACCAGGCTGTCCTCGGACAGCTGGTCGCGATGCGCCTCGAAATGCGCGACCAGCGCGTCACGCCAGGCGTCGCGCGTCTCGGCATCGCCCAGCGTGTTGAGCTGGAGCGTCACGCCCTCGGCGATCCCCAGTTCGCGCAACAGCTGGTCGGCCATCACCAGCAGCTCGACATCCGCCGCCGGTTCGGCCGCGCCGAGGATCTCGGCGTCGATCTGGTGGAACTGGCGATAGCGGCCCTTTTGCGGACGCTCGTAACGGAACACCGCGCCCGAGGTCGCGAGCTTGAGCGGCGCATATTGCTGCCACCCCTCGGTCAGATAGGCGCGCGCGATCCCCGCCGTGAATTCGGGCCGCAGCGTCAACATGTCGCCGCCGCGATCGGGGAAGCTGTACATCTCCTTCGACACGACATCGGTCGTCTCGCCGATCGAACGCGCGAAGACCTGCGTATCCTCGAACACCGGCAGGTCGAGCCGCTGGAAGCCGTACAGCCGATGGACATGCTCGAAGCGCGCCAAGACATGGGCGAAGCGACGCTGCTCGTCGCCGAAGATATCCTGCGTGCCGCGCACGCGCTTGGGGGTTTCGATCCGTGCCATAGAGGTGCCGGTATCTAGGGACATGTGCGCCCCCGCGCTAGAGTGCGAGTCAGGGCGCGCGCCGCGCCGCTCCATGTCGGCCATGACGGCGATCCCGTTCCGACAAGGCAGGCGCGCCGGATCGTCCCCTTGTGACCATGCGCGCTGCTACGCATGACCGTCGCATGAGCGATCATCGGCCAGCCGGATTCAACCCGGATGCCCTTGCGGCGGGCATCGTCGCCTTCGACCATAGCCAAGACCGCCCGCCGCCCGCTACATCACCCCTATGACCACCACCCGCTGGCCCACCACCCGCTGGCAACGCCTGCAAAGCCGGATCGGCCAGCGGATCGCGCCGCCGCGGTTCGTCGCCTTCGCGCTGGTGCTGATCGTGGCCTGCGCCGCGCTCATCCCTGCACTGGGCAAGACGCGCGGAATGCTGGCGGGATTCGACATCGCCGCGATTCTCTTCAACCTGTCGCTCATCCCGCTGCTGCGGCAGGGACAGGCGGCGCGGATGCGGCGGCGGGCGGCGCAGAACGATGCCAATCGCGCCGTCCTTCTGGTCTTCTCCGGTATCGTGCTGTTCATCATCCTGGTCGCGGTCGGCGGCGAATTGCGCGAGCGGACCAGCATCGTCACCGTCGTGCTGGTCGTCGCCACGCTGATGCTCGCCTGGCTGTTCTCCAACATCGTCTACGCGCTGCATTATGCCCACCTCTTCTACAGCGCGGGCGAGGAAGGCGATGCGGCGGGCCTGCAATTTCCCGACACGGCCGAACCCGATTATTGGGATTTCCTCTATTTCTCGGTGACGCTGGGCATGACCTTCCAGACATCGGACGTCTCCATCGCCTCGCGCCGGATGCGGCGGGTGGTAACAGGCCAGTGCCTGGCGGCGTTCGTCTTCAATCTGGGGGTCATCGCCTTCACGGTGAACGTGCTGGGCGGGGGCGGATAGCGCCCCGGGCAAAAGGGTCTGGACGACCGGCCCATCGGGTGCCTAACCTGCCTGCCTCTCCTTTCGCCGCAAAAGGCCGTCCATGATCCGTCCCGTGTCCGTCGCGTCCCTGCTCGCTTCCGCCGCCCTTGCCACCGCCCTCGCCCCGTCCGCCGCCCAGGCCCAGGTGCCTGCGGGCAATTCCGCGCCGGTCGCACAAGCGCCCTTCGTCAACACCATCCCCGATGCGGTCGACACGCCCTATCCCGGCACGATCAAGCTGGTCGTCGACGCGACCGACACCGATCGCGGCATCTTCCGCGTGAAGGAGACGATCCCGGTCGCCAAGGCGGGGCCGATGGCGCTGCTGTTCCCCAAATGGCTGCCCGGCGCGCATACCCCGCGCGGCGAGATCGAGAAGCTGGCGGGCCTCGTCATCCGCGCGAACGGACGCGTCCTGCCCTGGACGCGCGACCCGGTCGACGTCTTCGCCTTTCACATCGACGTGCCCGCCGGGGCCACGCAGCTCGATGTCGCGTTCCAGTTCCTGTCGGCGACCAAGTCCGACCAGGGGCGCATCGCCGTCACCCCGACGATGATCTCGCTGCAACCCAATTCGGTCAGCCTCTACCCGGCCGGCTATTATACCCGCCAGATCCCGATCCAGATGACCGCGACCTTCCCCACCGGCTGGACGGCGGCGGGCGCGGTGCCCGCCAGGGCGTCGGGTTCGACCTACACCTATGACACGACCAATTACGAGATCCTGGTCGATTCCCCGGTGCTGGCAGGCAAATATGGCAAGGTCTTCCCGCTGACGCCCGACGTCAGGCTGAACGTCTTTGCCGACAATCCCGGCGAACTGGCCGCCAAGCCCGAACAGATCGCGGCGCACACCCGCCTGGTCGAACAGGCCGAAAAGACCTTCGGCGCGCATCATTTCGATCATTATGAATTCCTGCTGTCGATCAGCGACCGGCTGGGCGGGATCGGGCTGGAGCATCACCGCTCGTCCGAAAACGGCGTGACCCCGGGCTATTTCACCGATTGGGATTCGGGGCCGGGCCGCCGCAACCTGTTGCCGCACGAATTCACCCATAGCTGGGACGGCAAGTTCCGGCGCGGCGCCGACCTGTGGACCCCCGATTTCCGCACCCCGATGCGCGACTCGCTGCTCTGGGTCTATGAGGGGCAGACGCAATTCTGGGGCTATGTGCTCCAGGCGCGGTCGGGCATGGTGTCCAAGCAGGACACGCTGGACCAATATGCCTCGATCCTGGCGATCTACGACACCGCGCCCGCGCGCCAGTGGCGCAACCTGGTCGACACCACCAATGATCCCATCATCTCCGCCCGCAAGCCCAAGGGCTGGACCAGCTGGCAGCGGTCGGAGGATTATTACAATTAAGGCCTGATGGTGTGGATGGAAGTCGACGCGATGCTGCGCCAGAAGTCGCGCGGTACCAAGTCGATCGACGATTTCGCCAAGACCTTTTTCGGCATCCGCAACGGCGACTGGGGTGAGGTCACCTACACATTCGACGATGTGGCCGAGACGCTGAACAGGATCGTGCCCTATGACTGGGCGGACTTCCTGCACCGTCGGATCACCGAAACCGGCCAGCCCGCGCCGATTCAGGGCTTTGCGATGAACGGCTACAAGCTGGTCTATACCGACCAGCCCTCGCCGAGCTTCAAGCAGGCCGAAAAGAGCCGCGGCACCGATGTCAGCTATTCGCTGGGCATGGTCGTGTCGAACGGCGGCGAGGTGACCAGCGCGATCTGGGACAGCCCGGCGTTCAAGGCGGGCATCGATGTCGGCACCCAGATCCAGGCGGTGAACGGCGAAGCCTATTCGGGGGATCGCCTGAAAGCCGCGATCGTCGCCGCCAAGGATCCGGCCAGGCCGGTCAAGTTGGTGATAAAGAACCAGGATCGCTTCCGCGACGTCACGCTCGGCTATACCGGCGGTCCGCGTTATCCCCATCTGGAAAAGGTCGGCACGGGCGAAACCGGGCTGGATCGTCTTCTGACGGCGCGCTGACGACATCTATCGACAGGGCATGGCGGGTTGGGCTATTGCGCCCGCCATTGTTTTTCCACCGGAACCCTGCCGTTCCGGCCATCTGGCAAAGAAAGACTGATCGATGCGTATCGACCTCATTCCCGTCGGCAAGAACCCGCCCGATGACCTCAACGTCGTGATCGAAGTTCCGACCGGCGGCGAGCCCGTGAAATATGAGTTCGACAAGGCGTCCGGCGCGCTGTTCGTCGACCGCATCCTGCACACGCCGATGCGCTATCCGGCCAATTACGGCTTCGTGCCCCACACGCTGTCGCCCGACGGCGATCCGCTCGACGCGCTGGTCGTGTCGCGCACGCCCTTCATTCCGGGCTGCGTCGTGCGGGCGCGTCCGATCGCGGTGCTGAACCTGGAAGACGAAGCCGGCGGCGACGAGAAGCTGGTCTGCGTGCCGGTCGATTCGACCTTCCCTTATTATTCGAATGTCGGCGGTCGCGACGACCTGCCCGAGATCGTGTTCCAGCAGATCGAGCACTTCTTCACCCACTATAAGGACCTGGAGAAGAAGAAGTGGGTGCGCATCGGCACCTGGGGCGACCGTGACGAAGCACGCCGCATCGTCCTCGAAGCGATCGCGCGCTATGAGGACGCCAAGGCCAAGGGCGAAGAGCCGCACGACCACGACGTGCCCGGCCGCGCATAATCGCCCCTTCCCCCCCGGCGCTTGCCGGGACAGTGGCCTGCCCAAAGCGCCCCGGTGATCGTCACCGGGGCGTTTTTCGTTGCGGCTCGGCCCTTGCCGCATCCGCCATGCCACCGCATATCCGGCGGCGATGACCACCGCGACCGCGCGTATCCTGTCCGGCGTTTCCGCCCTCTCGGCCCAGGATTGGGACGCATGCGCGGGGACCGCCAATCCGTTCGTATCCCATGCCTTGCTGAGCGCGCTCGAACGATCGGGCAGCGTGGGCGGCCAATCCGGCTGGACGCCCGCACCGATCGTGATCGACGGCGCCGATGGCTATCCCGCCGCCATCGCCCCGGCCTATCTGAAGACGCATAGCCAGGGCGAATATGTGTTCGACCAGGGCTGGGCCGAGGCCTGGAAACGGGCGGGCGGGCGCTATTATCCCAAGCTCCTGATCGCATCGCCCTTCTCGCCGGTGCCCGGTCCGCGGCTGTTGCTGCGCGATCCCGCGCTCGCCCCCGCGCTGATCGGTGCGATCGAGGCGGTGACCGACCAGAACGAGCTATCCTCGGCGCATGTCACCTTCGTCACCCCCGACCAGCTCCCATGGTTCGAGCAGGCCGGTTGGCTGATCCGCGAGGGCGTGCAGTTCCACTGGCGCAATGACGGCTATGCCCGGTTCGACGATTTTCTGGATGCACTCGCCAGCCGCAAGCGCAAGGCGATCCGCAAGGAACGCGCGGCCGCCGTCGAAGGGTTGACCATCCGCCATTTGAGCGGCGATGCCATCCGCCCCGAGCATTGGGACGCCTTCTGGACCTTCTATCAGGATACGGGCAGCCGCAAATGGGGCCGGCCCTATCTGACCCGCGCGGCGTTCGACCGGATCGGCGAGACGATGGGCGACGCGCTGCTGCTGATCCTCGCCGAGCGCGACGGGGTGCCGATCGCGGGCGCGCTCAACCTGATCGGCACGGACACGCTGTACGGCCGCTATTGGGGCGCGGTGGAGGAGGTGCCGTTCCTCCATTTCGAACTCTGCTATTACCAGGCGATCGACGCCGCCATCGCGCGCGGGCTGTCGACGGTGGAGGCGGGCGCGCAGGGCGAACACAAGCTGGCGCGCGGCTATGCCCCGGTGCCGACCTGGTCGGCGCATTACATCCCCCACCCCGCCTTCCGCCGCGCGGTCGCCGAGTTCGTGACCCGCGAACGCGCCGCGATCGAGGCGGAAAGCGAGTATCTGGGCGAACTCACCCCCTTTCGGCGGGGGTGAGCCGGTCGGTCAGTCGTCGTCCTTGTCCGGCAACGTGCTGCGCCGGGCGGGGACCACGCGATGATCCTCATTGGGCAGGGGCTTGCTCAGCAGTTCATAGGCCGCCGGATCGATGATCGGACGGCGATCGTCGATCCGGTACAGCACATCGCGACCGGACTGCCAGATCGGCGTCAGCCCTCGGGTCAGCGCCGCGTCATAGCGCGGCGGATGGACCAGCCAGACATAGTCGAACGCGTCGCGCGGCATCAGCTTCAGCGCGGTGTCGATCGGCCGCCACCATTGCCCGCGACAGCGGCGCTGGGTCACGATCTCCGACGGATCATGCGCGAACCGCTTGGCCTGGGCATAATGCACGGTCAGGAGTTGCCCGCCCGCCATCGACCATTGGTCGTTGGCATAGGCCAGCTTGCGCTCCAGCGCGAGCCCCGCGACATGCTCCAGCCGGCTGGAGGGCCAGACATCGGCGCAATATTGGCGCCCGACAAAGGTCAGCAGCCGCGCGCGCGGCGGCACATGATCCAGCGCCGTCAGCACACGATCATAATCGTTGCTGTACATCATATAGCTGACCGTCGTCGCGGCGATCCGGACGCCGAAGAACAGCAACCCGACCACCGCCAGCGTCGAGGCGCCGCGCAGCGACAGCCCGCGCCGCGGCCGCAGCGCGATCAGCGCGATCGCCAGGACATAAGGGGCCAGCCGCATATCGGCATAGGCCGAACCGAAGACGATACGCGGCAACAGGAGATAGACGACCGCCAGGAACGCCGCCGACAGCACCAGGTTGCGCGAATATTCCACCCGCTCGTCGCGCACGCCCTTGAGCAGCACCAGGAACAGCACGGTGACCGAGGCGAGGTCGAACGCCATCCAGCGATCGCGCAGCACCATCGTCACCCAGTTGATCTTCCACCGCCAGTTGAACCAGTCGGTGGTCTTGCCGGTGACATGATCGCCCGAGCGCCACAGCACCATCAGCACCATGGGCAGCGCAAGCGGGATACAGCCGATCCCGGCATGGAAGGCGGATTCGATCCAGCCCTTCAGCCCGCTGGCGCCACGCGCGCGCCGCATGTCATGCTGCCGGATCAACTCGGCCGAAAAGGCCAGCACGCCGAGCACGCCCCAGCCAAAGGTGTGCGCGACCCACAGGATGCACGACAGCGGCACGAACAGGATCGCCCGCAGCTTCACCGCGCCCAGCCGCCCCATGCGCAGCCAGAGCGCGAACAGGTTGAGCGCCAGCGCCATCGACAGCGCGAAGTTCGCGAACCCGAACTGGAACGGATAGCTATAGGCCAGCGGCAGCGCGAACAGCGCGGTGGCGGGAATCCGCCCCTGCACCTCGCGCGCGATCCACAGCAGGCCGGTGACGGTCAGCACGGGAATGGCGATGACGATCAGCTTGACCGCCAGTTCCAGCCCGAAGATCGGCGCGAGCGGTTCGATCAGCAGGTCGACGCCCAGATTGCCGATCAGCTGCCATTCGAAATGATACCAGTCGGCCAGCCAGGGCTGGTGCGCATATTCCAGCTGGACACGATACCGGCCCATATGGCCCGGCAGATCGACCAAGGGCGGCACGGTCGGCCAGATGAGCGGCACGGCAGCGAGCAATGCCATCGCGGCGACGAACCACCGCGTCTGCCACCAGTTGAGCTTTCCCCCATTCATGGGACGGTGCCTAGCGGACGGAAGGGGCGTCCGACAAGCATCGCGCCCATCGAACGCGACGGACCGCATACGATCTTGACGCCGATCGCGCGCGTCCTGGGTCACGGCGCGCGGCCGCCCATCAACGCTTCCTCAATCGATCGGGTCTAGCGAGGGTTCATGGACGAGACGCCCCCCGCCCGGCTGCCGCTGCCCTCTCCGTTGACATGGATCGTCGGCAGCCTGATCGTGATGACCCTGTTCATCCTCGACTATCGCGCGTCCGATCATGGCATGATCGGTCTGTCCGAGATGTGGGGCCGCGATTTCGCCAATGTCTGGACCGGCGGAAAGCTTGCGCTGACCGGACAGCTTGACCTGCTGTACGACGTCGATCGCTATCGCGGTTTCGAACATGCTTTGTACGGGACGGCAGGCGTCCACAACTATTCCTATCCCCCGATCGCGCTGTTCCTCGACATCCCCTTTGCGTTGATGCCCTATGGCATGGCGCTGGCGTCGTGGCTGGTCGGAACCGGGTTGCTCTTCGCGCTGGCGGCTCGCTCCTGGCTACCGGACGGCAGGGCGCACTGGTTGCTGCTGCTGACCCCGGCAGCGACGATGAACATCTGGGCCGGGCATTACGGATTCCTGATCGGCGCGCTCTTTCTGGCCGGCTGGCATTGGCTGCCGCATCGTCCGCGATGGGCGGGGCTCTGTTTCGGGCTGATGGTGCTCAAACCACATGTCGCGGTGCTGGTCCCGATCATCCTGCTGCTGCGCGGCGACTGGCGCACCATCGCGACGGCGGCGTTGACCGTCGGGCTGCTGGTGCTGGCCAGCGTGCTGGCCTTCGGATCCGAGCTGTGGACGCAATATCTGACCGTCACCGCGGGCGTGCAGGCCCGGATGATCGATCCGGGACAGGAATTTTACGGACTGATGTCGACGTCGCTGGCCAGCGCGCTGCTGCGCCAGCATGTGCCCGCCGCGCTCGCCTACGGGCTGCAGGGCATGGCGATGGCCGGGGTCGCCATCGGCGTGACGGTCGCGGCGGTGCGCGGCACACCACCCGCCACCCTGGCGCTGCTGGCCGCGACGGGGACGTTCGTGCTGCTCCCCTATGCCTTCAACTATGACCTGACGGTCGTGATGCTGGCGGCGCTGGTCGCCTATGGCCGACCCGATGCCTCACCACTGGAAAAGGGGATCGCCTTGATCGCCTTCGTCACCCCGCAATGGGGAATGCTGGCCAGCGCGATCGGCATCCCTTTGACGCCGATCGCGCTGATCTCACTCTTTGCCGTTCAACTGCGCGGCCAGATCAGATCCGGTCGCGGCGTCCCAGCAGACGCAGGCGCAGTGCGTTCAGCTTGATGAAGCCCGCCGCGTCGCGCTGGTCATACGCGCCCTGATCGTCCTCGAAGGTGACGACCTTTTCCGAATAGAGGCTGTAGGGCGACTTGCGCCCCGTCACGGTCGCCTGCCCCTTGTACAGCTTCAGGCGGACGGTGCCGGTCACCTTCTCCTGGCTGTGGTCGACGGCGGCCTGCAGCATCTCGCGCTCCGGCGAGAACCAGAAGCCGTTATAGACCAGCTCGGCATAGCGCGGCGCCAGTTCGTCCTTCAGATGCGCGGCCCCCCGGTCGAGCGTGATCTGCTCGATCCCGCGATGCGCCAGCGCATAGATGGTGCCGCCCGGCGTCTCGTACATGCCGCGGCTCTTCATGCCGACGAAGCGGTTCTCGACCAGGTCGAGGCGGCCGATGCCATGCTTGCGGCCCAGCTCGTTCAGCTTGGTCAGCAGCGTGGCGGGCGAGCATGCCTCGCCGTTCAGCGCGACGCCGTCGCCCCGCTCGAAATCGATGGTGATCGTCTCAGGCAGGTCGGGCGCATCCTCCGGGTTGACGGTGCGCGAATAGACATAATCGGGGACCTCGTCCCACGGGTCCTCCAGCACCTTGCCCTCGGACGAGGTGTGCAGCAGGTTCGCGTCGGTCGAGAAGGGCGCCTCGCCGCGCTTGTCCTTCGACACCGGGATCTGGTGCGCCTCGGCGAATTCGATCAGCTTGGTGCGGCTGGTCAGGTCCCATTCGCGCCACGGCGCGATGACCTTGATGTCGGGGTTCAGCGCGTAATAGCCCAGCTCGAAGCGGACCTGGTCATTGCCCTTGCCGGTCGCGCCGTGGCTGACCGCGTCGGCGTTGACCATCTTGGCGATCTCGATCTGGCGCTTGGCGATCAGCGGCCGCGCGATCGAGGTGCCGAGCAGGTACAGCCCCTCGTACAGCGCGTTGGCGCGCATCATCGGGAAGACGTAATCCTTCACGAACTCCTCGCGGAGATCGTCGATGAAGATATGCTCGGGCTTCACGCCCGCCATCTCGGCCTTCTTGCGCGCGGGCTCCAGCTCTTCGCCCTGGCCCAGATCGGCGGTGAAGGTCACGACCTCGCAGCCATAATGCTGCTGCAGCCACTTGAGGATGACACTGGTGTCGAGACCGCCCGAATAGGCGAGGACGACGCGCTTGATATCTTCGCTCACGGCAAAGTCCTTCGGAAAGAGGGAATGGATTTGCCCCGCGCCCTATGCGCTCCCCGCCCCTCACGCAACCTCGGCGTGGCGTCCCTCCCCGCTTGTTCATTGTCCCGACAGCCAAAGCCGGTCAGGAGCGGCGGTGATGACCCGTTCAGGAGCCTTTGCCATGCCCCGTCTGTTCGCCTCCGGCCTGATCGCCGCCAGCCTGGTCCTGCCCGCCATCGCCGCGCAGGCCGCGCCCGACACGCGGGCCAGCGCCGCCGCCAAATTCTCGCGCGAGTTCAAGGCGCGCGACACCAATCATGACGGCGTGCTGACCAAGGCCGAGGTGAAGGCCGCGATCATGCGCATGGGCAATGGCAAGCAGTCCATCGACGCGGTCCACGCCCAGCGGCTGACCGACCTGTGGTTCGAAAAGGCCGATGCCAACAAGGACGGCAAGGTGACCGAGGCGGAGGCGCAGGCGCTGCTGTCGCACACGTTCGATGAATATGAAGCGGCCAGGGCGGCGCAGCGCGCGGCGCAGGCGGCGGGGCCCGTTCCCGCCCGGAAGGGGCGGTAAGCGCGCCCTTCCCCCGGCGCGGATGCAAAAAAGACCCGGTGCGTTGCCGCACCGGGCTTAGGTCGTCCGCAGGAGGAACATCAGGGGGTGCGGGGTTCTGGGCGCCCCGCTCCCGATCCGAAATCAGTTATAGGCGCGCTCACCATGCTCGCCGAGGTCGAGGCCTTCCTGCTCGACCTCCTTCGAGACACGCAGGCCGGTCAGCGCCTTGGCGACATACATCGCGATCACCGTGCCGATCGTCGCCCAGACGATGGTGGTGGCCACCGCCTCGATCTGGACCAGCAGCTTGGCGCCCATGTCGTAATCGGCCGCACCCGGGCCGCCCAGCGCGGGCGAATATACCACGGCGGTGCCGATCGCGCCGATCATGCCGCCAATGCCATGGACCCCGAAGGCGTCGAGCGCGTCGTCATAGCCGAGCTTGGGCTTGAGCACCGAGACGGCGTAGAAGCAGACGACGCTGGCGATCGCGCCCAGCACGATCGCGCCGAACGGTCCCGAATTGCCGGCCGCCGGGGTGACCGCGACCAGCCCGGCCACGATGCCCGAGCAGAAACCCAGCGCGGAGCCCTTATGCCCCGCCACGCGCTCGGCGAGCATCCAGAACAGGCCACCGCTGGCGGTCGCGACGAAGGTGTTGATCATCGCCAGACCCGCCGAGCCATTGGCCTCCAGCGCCGAGCCCGCGTTGAAGCCGAACCAGCCCACCCAGAGGAGGCCGGTGCCCACGCCGGTCAGCGTCAGCGAGTGCGGCGGCATCGGCGTGGTCGGATAGCCGATCCGCTTGCCCAGGATCAGCGCGGCGACCAGCGCGGAGACGCCCGCATTGATGTGCACCACCGTGCCCCCCGCGAAATCGAGCGCACCCGCCTTGAAGAACAGCCCCGACGACGCCCACACCATGTGCGCGATCGGGAAATAGGTGATGGTCAGCCACACCGCGATGAACGCCATGACCGCCGAGAACTTCATCCGCTCGACCACCGAGCCCAGCACCAGCGCGGCGGTGATCGCGGCGAAGGTCATCTGGAAGCAGATGAAGACATATTCGGGGATCTCGACCCCCGGCGTGAAGGTCGCCGCCTGGCTGGCGGGCGTGACCCCCTTCAGGAACGCCTTGCCAAGCCCGGCGATGAAGTTGGAGGCCCCGCCCGACAGATCCGGACCGAAGGTCAGGCTGTAGCCGTACGTCACCCAGATCAGCATCGCGAGGCAGGCCGCCGCGCCGATCTGGGTCATGGTCGACAGCATGTTCTTGGCGCGGGTCAGGCCGCCATAGAACAGCGCCAGGCCCGGCAGGATCATCATCATGACCAGCACGGTCGAGGTGAGCATCCAGGCGGTATCGCCCTTGTTCACCGTCGCGGCCGGAGCGGCGGGTGCCGCCGCCGCATCCTGCGCCCAGGCGGGCAGTGCGGCGAAGAGGGCGATGCCGAGGCCGGTGGCCCCGCTCGCCAGTCGCGTGACATGCTTCATCGAAATCCCCCCTCTCAAAGCGCGGCTTCGTCGGTTTCGCCGGTGCGGATGCGCACCGCCTGGCCGACGTCCAGCATGAAGATCTTGCCATCGCCGATCGCGCCGGTGTTGGCGGCGGCCTGGATCGCCTCGACCACGCGGTCGGCGAGGTCGGCGGCGCAAACCACCTCGATCTTGATCTTGGGCACCATGTTGGTGCTGTATTCGGCCCCGCGGTAGATTTCGGTCTGGCCCTTCTGGCGACCGAACCCCTTGACCTCGGTGACCGTCATACCCGCCACGCCCAAGGTGGTCAGTGCTTCGCGCACCTCGTCCAGCTTGAACGGCTTGATGATGGCAATGATGAGCTTCACCCGCGCCCCCTTATTGCGTTACCCAGCCGAGCTTCGCAAAGGCCGTGCCAATTCACATTCCTGTGACTTCGCGGGTGCAGAATGGCGCTGCGCGCGGGATCCGGCGCAGGTGCTCGCATCAAATTTTAGGCATGACGCCAGATTTGCCTTATTTTTAGGCAATCCTTTTCCTCCCCGTGCAGGGGAGGAATTTCAATCACGCCGTCAGCGCGGTGCCGCCGACGGTCAGTCCCTCGACCAGCAGGCTGGGCTGGCCGACGCCCGCAGGCACGCTCTGCCCGCCCTTGCCGCACACGCCCACGCCTTCGTCGAGCGCGAAGTCGTTGCCGATGCCCTTCACCTTGGTCAGTACGCTCGGCCCGTCGCCGATCAGCGTCGCGCCCTTGATCGGCGCGCCCAGCCTGCCATTCTCGATCCGGTACGCCTCGGTGCAGGAGAAGACGAACTTGCCCGACACGATATCAACCTGTCCGCCGCCGAAGGACTTGGCGAAGATGCCGGTCTTCACCCGCGACAGCAGTTCGGTGGGATCATCCTGCCCGCCCTTCATGAAGGTGTTGGTCATCCGCGGCATCGGCGCATGGGCAAAACTCTCGCGACGGCCATTGCCGGTCGGCGCGACGCCCATCAGCCGCGCATTGAGCCGGTCCTGCATATAGCCCTTGAGAATGCCATCCTCGATCAGCACGACCTCGCGCGTCGGCGTCCCCTCGTCATCGATCGACAGCGACCCGCGCCGGTCGGCGAGACTCCCGTCATCGACCACGGTGACGCCGGGGGCCGCGACCCGCTCGCCGATGCGCCCCGAAAAAGCCGAGGTGCCCTTGCGGTTGAAGTCGCCCTCCAGTCCGTGCCCGATCGCCTCGTGCAGCAGCACCCCGGGCCAGCCCGGCCCGAGCAGCACGGTCATCTCGCCCGCCGGCGCGGCGACCGAGTCGAGATTGACCAGCGCCTGCGCCAGCGCGACGTCGATCCCGCGCTCCCACGTCGCGCGCGCGACCAGCCGGTCATACAGGTAACGCCCGCCAATCCCGAAGCTGCCCGTCTCGCGCCGGCCATTTTGTTCGACCACGACCGAGATGTTCAGCCGCACCAGCGGGCGGACATCGGTGGCAACGAAGCCGTCGGCTCGGACGATCTCGACCACGCTCCAGCTTCCCGACAGGCCGACCGAGACCTGCACCACGCGGGGATCGCGCGCGCGGGCGGCGGCGTCGATCGTCTGGCAAAGCGCCACCTTGTCGGCGAAGGGGATCCGGTCGAGCGGATCGGTCGCGGTATAGAGGTGCCGGTTGGTCCCCTGCGGCGGCGGCGCGGCGGCCCCCTTGGCGGGATCGATCAGCGCCATCGTCTGCGCGGCACGCTTGATCGCCGCCTCGGACAGTTCGTTGGCATGGGCGAAGGCGGTCATCTCGCCCGACACCGCGCGCAGGCCAAAGCCCGAATGGGTGTCGTAGCTGGCCGTCTTCAGCCGCCCGTCGTCGAAGCCGAACGCCTCCGACCGCTTATATTGCAGATAGAGTTCGCCATCGTCCGCGCGCGCAAGGGCGTTGGCGGTCAGGCGCAGCGCCGCATCGGGGTCCAGCGTGTCGCGATACAGGAAGGAGCGGGGATCGATGGCGGCGGTCATCCCGCCGATATAGGGGGCTTAGCGGCCCGCGCCATCCCCATGGTCGCGAAGCTGCGCCTGATCCACCCCGTCCGCCGGGCCGCCGATCAGGATGAAGCGACGGTCGCAATAGCCGCAATCGACATAGCCGGTCTCGTCGATCTGAAGCCAGACGCGCGGATGGCCGAGCGCGGCCCCGCCCGGAATGTCGGTGGCACCGTCGCAAGCGACGCGGGTCTGGGTGACGCGGGTGGTTTCGGGCGGCGGCAACATAATGTGCGCGCGATAGCAAGGCGCGCGCGCGCGTGCAATTGCCGAAAACCGGCTTGGCCTGTCCGCCGCACGGGCCTATCGCTGCGCCATGACCGCCTCCACAGAAGCCGCCATTTCGATCCAGGGCATCGCCAAGACCTATCAGGGCGGCAAGCGCGCGCTCGACGGGGTCAGCTTCGACGTGCCGCGCGGGCAGATCTTCGGCCTGCTGGGGCCGAACGGGGCGGGCAAATCGACGCTCATCAACATCCTGGCAGGGCTGGTGATGAAGACGGAAGGGTCGGCGTCGATCTGGGGCTTCGACATCGACCAGCATCCGCGCAACGCCAAGGCGTCGATCGGCATCGTCAATCAGGAGATCCTGTTCGACCCCTTCTTCACCCCGCTGGAGACGCTGGAGATCCAGGGCGGGCTCTACGGCGTGCCCAAGACGCAGCGGCGGTCGATGGAATTGCTGCGCGCCGTCCATCTGGAAGACAAGGCCGACGCCTATTCGCGCACTTTGTCTGGCGGCATGAAGCGCCGCCTTATGGTCGCCAAGGCGATGGTCCACTCGCCGCCCGTCCTCGTCCTCGACGAACCGACGGCGGGCGTCGACATCGAGCTGCGCCAACAGCTCTGGGCCTATGTCCGCCAGCTCAACGACCAGGGCGTGACCGTGGTGCTGACGACGCACTATCTGGAAGAGGCCGAGGCGCTGTGCGATCGCATCGCGATCATCAACCATGGCCGGCTGGTCGCCAACGAACCGACTCGCGAACTGGTCGGCAAGGCGCAGGAAAAGATCGTCGCCGTCACCGTCGACCGCGACGTCGCGATGGTGCCTGACCATGCCAGCTTCGGCAAGATCGTGCTGAAGGGCACGCGCACGCTGGAGATCACCTATGCCAAGGACAAGGTGAATGCGGGCCAGGTGCTGGCCGCCGTACAGGCCGACGGGTTCGGGATCGTCGACGTCTCGACCAAGGAAGCGGATCTGGAAGACGTCTTCCTGTCACTGACGCGCAGCAGCGCCAGCGCCTGAGACCGATCGCCTAGGATGGGGCGGAGGCGTGGAGCGGGCGACGGCCGCCCGCTCCAGCCGGTTCACCCCGCGCGCGATGCCTCGTCGAGCATGGGGTAATCGATATAGCCCTCGGGGCCACGGCTGTACCAGGTATTGCTATCGCCCTCGTTGAGGGGCGCATCGATGCGCAGCCGTTCGGGCAGGTCCGGAGTCGCCAGGAAGGCGCGGCCGAACGCGATCGCATCCGCGACGCCCGAATCGAGCGCCGCCTGCGCCTTGGCCCGGCTGTCGAAATCGCTGTTGAGGACCAGCGGGCCGTCAAAGACCTTGCGGATCCGGGGCGACAGCTTGGGCACGTCGGTCTTGCCGAAGCTTCCGTCCGGCCCCGGTTCGCGCAACTCCAGAAAGGCGATTCCCAGGTCGGACAGCATCCGGGCGGCGGGGAGGAACACCGCCTCGGGATCGCTGTCGTCCACGCCCTGACTCTCGCCATTGGGCGAGAGGCGGACCGCCGTCCGCCCCTGGCCCGCGACGGAAATGACGCGCTCGGTCACCTCGCGGAGCAGGCGAATGCGGTTTTCGGCCGCGCCGCCATATTCATCCTCGCGCAGATTGGCGTTGTCGCGCAGGAACTGGTCGATCAGATAGCCGTTGGCGGCGTGAATCTGCACACCGTCGAACCCGGCGGCCAGGGCGTTGCGCGTCGCGTGCGCATAATCGTCGAGCAGGCGCGGGATTTCCGATCGTTCGAGCGGCCGTGCGGTCTCGAAGTCCTTCTTGCCCTCAAAGGTGTGCGCCTGCCCCTCGGTGCGCGTCGCGGAGGAGGACACCGGCCGCATCCCGATGACCGCGCTGTGGACCTGACGCCCCATATGCCAGAGCTGCGCGAAGATCCGGCCGCCCGCCTCGTGGACGGCGTCGGTCACCGGCCGCCAGTGCGCGACCTGCTCGTCGGTCCACAGCCCCGGCGCATAGGGCCAGCCCAGCCCCTCGCGGCTGATGCCCGTCGCCTCCGAGATGATGAGCCCCGCGCTCGCGCGCTGCGCATAATATTGCGCCATGACCGGCGTCGGCACCGCCTCACGCGTGGCGCGCCCCCGGGTGAGCGGCGCCATGAGGATGCGATTGGGCGCGTGGACCGCCCCCAGATCGATGGGATCGAACAGCGTTGGCATCAAAAGCAATCCTTTCCGGCCTTTCGGCCTGACGCCACGCAGATAGGGCGTTAAGGTGGCCCATGCCCGTGTCCGCGCCCCCAAGAAAAAATGATGCCCCTGAAAGCGACCGTCACCACGGCGTGACGACCGTTCCCCCGCTGGCCTTCGTCGCGGTCATCCTCGCCAATGTCGCGCTCGCCTTTGGCCCGTGGTTCGTGCGCATGGCGGATACCGGCCCCGTCGCCTCGGCCTTCTGGCGCATTACCCTGGCCGCGCCGATCCTGGTCCTGGTCGCCCTTGTCGGCCCGGCCCGGCCGCGCATGCCCGGCAAGGGACAAGGGCTGCTCTGGGGATTCCTGCTGATCGGCGGCGTCGCCTTTGCGGGCGATCTGGGCACCTGGCACATGGGCATCCGCCAGACGACCATGGCCAACGCCACGTTGTTCGGCAATTCGGCCACCTTCATCTTTCCGCTCTATGGCTTTCTCGTCGCGCGCGCCTGGCCGTCGCGGACCCAGGGCATCGCGCTGGTCCTGGCCGCGGTGGGGGCCGGGCTGCTGATGGGGCGCAGCTATCAGGTCGATCCGCGCCATCTGGTCGGCGATCTGCTGTGCGTGCTGGCGGGCATGCTGTATGCGGTCTATTTCATCCTGATGTCGCGGGTGCGCTTCGCGATGCCGCCGATCCCGGCGCTCGCATGGTCGACCATGGCCAGCGTGGTGCCGCTCTTCCTGTTCGCCACGCTGCTGGGCGAACGGGTCTGGCCGGATCATTGGGGTCCGTTGATCCTGCTGGCGATCGGGAGCCAGATCGTCGGCCAGGGGTTGATGATCTATGCGCTGGGACTGCTCAGCCCGCTCGTCGTCGGGCTCGCGCTGCTGGTGCAGCCGATCGTGGCGACGGCGATCGGCTGGGTCGTCTATGGCGAGGCGCTGGCGCTGCCCGAATGGCTGGGCGTGGCGATGGTCGCCGCCGCGCTGGTGCTGGTCCGCTGGGGCGCGCCCAAGATGGTTGCCAAGCCGCGCGACATGGAAGACGGACGAGCGACGCTGTAGGATGACACAGGCTGTGATGACCGGGGCTGCCATGACCGATGTTCAGGATCTGACTCTCGATGAGGTGCGCGCGCTGCTGGCGGGCGGGATCGCCGCCAACGCGGCGTTCGACGGCTGGGGCGATGCCGCGCGCGACATAGCGGCGGACGCGGCGGGCGTGGACCGCGACGTCGCGCGCCTGGCCTTCAAGGACGGCCCCGTCGCGATGATCGACGCGTGGTTCGCCGCGATCGACGCCGCGATGGCCGAAGCCGTGCCGGTCGAACGGGCCGCCGCGATGAAGATCCGGCAACGCATCGCCGCGCTGGTCGAAGCGCGACTCGCCGCGACAGCCCCGAATCGCGAGGCGCTGCGCCGTGCGCTGACCGTGCTGGCCATGCCGCAGAACGCCGCCACCGCCGCGCGACTCGGCTGGCGCACGGTCGATGCGATCTGGGCGCAGGCGGGCGACACCGCGACGGACTATAACCACTATACCAAGCGCGCGACGCTGTTCGCGGTCTATGCCGCGACCATCGCCACCTTCCTGAACGACGACAGCGACGGCCATGCTGACACCCGCGCCTTCCTGGCCCGGCGGATCGAGGGGATCATGCGCTTCGAGAAATGGAAGGCCGGCATGGTTCGCCGGACCGAGAATCGGCCGAGCCTGTCGCGCTTCATCGGGCGGCTGCGCTATCCGGCGGTGTGACGCGATCGGCCCGATTTCCCGCGCCATCCCCCGGATCGTCTCGCCGCATCGTCCCCGATCCAAATCGCAGTAGGCAATTGATAATCAGTCGCATGGGGACTATGTATCCGCCATGGCGACGTTCAGCAGTCTCGAAACCCTACCCCGCTGGCAACCCGCGACCGTGGCCGCGATCGACTGGACCCAGCTCGCTTTGCCCGAGGCGCGCCGATTGCGCGAACTGGGTTTCGACGAGGGTGTCGGGGTCGAGGTGCTGCACCGCGCCTCGCTGGGTGGTGGCCCCATCGCCTGCCGGATCGGCCGGATGACGGTGGCGCTGCGCCGCCGGGTCGCCGCCTCGATCCGCGTCGCGCCCGCGGCCTGATCGACCGCCGACCAGGTTCATGAACGCCGCACCGCTGGTCGCGCTCGTCGGCAACCCCAATGCCGGCAAAAGCGCCCTTTTCAACGCGCTCACCGGCGCGCGACAGAAGGTCGGCAATTACCCCGGCGTCACCGTCGAGCGCCATTCCGGCCGACTCGTGCTGGACGATGGCCGCCCGGTCGAACTCGTCGACCTGCCCGGCGCCTACAGCCTCGATCCCGGCAGCCTGGACGAACAGGTCACGCGCAACGTCGTCCTGGGCTCGCAATCGGGCGAGCGCCGTCCCGATGCGCTGGTGGTGGTGGTCGACGCCGCCAATCTCGACAATCATCTTCGCTTCGCGCTGCAACTGATCGCGCTCGGCCTGCCGGTCGTGGTCGCGCTCAACATGGTCGACCTCGCCGAGCGCGATGGCCTGACGCTCGATGCCGATATCCTGGCCCGCGAACTGGGCGTGAAGGTCATCCCGACCGTCGCGGTCCGCCGTCGCGGGCTCGACCAGCTCAGGGCCGAGATCGACCGGCTGGTTTCGGAGGGACATCCCCGCCCCGCAGCGGCCACCGACCGGATCGACGATATCGTCACGCTGCAACGCCGCGCGCGCCAGCTCGCCGCCGCCGCGACGGTGGCAGAGACGCCGACCCGCCGCTGGACCAACATCCTCGACTCGGTCGCGCTGCATCCGATCTTCGGACCGATCCTGCTCGTCGCACTGCTGTTCGTCATGTTCCAGGCGGTGTTCGCCTGGTCCCAGACGCCGATCGAATGGATCGAGGCCGGCTTCAAATGGCTGGAGCTCGAGGTCGGGGCCGCGCTGCCCGACAACTGGTTCCGCAGTCTGATCACCGACGGCCTGATCGCCGGTGTCGGCGCGGTCATCGTCTTCCTGCCGCAGATCCTGATCCTGTTCCTCTTCATCCTGGTACTGGAGGCGACCGGCTATATGGTCCGGGCCGCATTCCTGATGGACCGGCTGATGGCACAGGTGGGGCTGTCGGGACGCGCGTTCATTCCGCTCCTTTCCTCCTTTGCCTGCGCGGTGCCGGGCATCATGGCGACGCGGACGATCGATGACGAGAAGGACCGGCTGACCACCATCCTGATCGCGCCGCTCATGACCTGCTCGGCGCGGTTGCCCGTCTACACCATCATCATCGGTGCCTTCATCCCCGACCGGCAGGTGTTGCCCTTTGTCGGGTTACAGGGCCTGGTGCTGCTGGGCCTCTATCTGATGGGCATTCTCGGCGCGTTCGTTGCCGCGCTGCTGCTGCGGCGCACGGTGACCAAGGGCGCGTCGTCGGGATTCATGATGGAAATGCCCAAATATCAGTGGCCGCATCTGCGCGACGTGGTGCTGGGGCTGTGGAGCCGTGCGCTGATCTTCCTGAAGCGCGCCGGGACCACCATCGCGATGACCACAATCATCCTGTGGGCCCTGCTATCCTTCCCCAAGCCGCCCGAGGGATCGGGCATCTCGCCGGTCGATTATTCGATCGCCGGGCGGATCGCGAACGGGATCGAGGTGGCGGTCCGACCGATCGGCTTCAACCGCGACATCGCGCTGGCGCTGGTGCCCGCCATGGCCGCGCGCGAAGTGGCGGTGGCCGCGATCGGCACCGTCTATGCCATCGACAATCCCGAGGACAGTCGCGGGCAGAAGGCGATCACGGAGAATCTGAAGCGCAACTGGTCGCTGCCCACGGCACTCGCCTTCCTGATGTGGTTCGTCTTCGCCCCGCAATGCATCTCGACCATCGCGGTCACGCGACGAGAGACAAACGGGTGGAAATGGCCGGCCTTCATGGTGGGGTACCTTTTCGTGACCGCTTATGTCATGGCGGGGATCACGTACTGGCTGGCGGTCTTCGCCGGCCTCTGACACCAAACGGGACTGATACATGGCGGGCAGCGTCAACAAGGTGATTCTCGTCGGCAATCTCGGGCGCGATCCCGAGAGCCGCTCCTTCCAGAATGGCGGCAAGGTGGTCGAACTGCGCATCGCCACATCGGAATCGTGGAAGGATCGCAACAGCGGCGAGCGCAAGGAAAAGACCGAGTGGCACACGGTCAAGATCTTCAACGAAGGTCTGGCCAATGTCGCCGAGCGCTTCCTGCGCAAGGGTTCGAAAGTCTATATCGAAGGCGCGCTGACCACCCGCAAATGGCAGGACCAGCAGGGCAATGACCGCTATTCGACCGAGGTGACGCTGCAGGGCTTCAACTCGGTGCTGACCATGCTCGACGGCCCCGGCGGCGGTCAGGGCGGCGGCGGCCGTGGCGGCAGCGACTTTGGTGGCAGCGACGATTTCGGCGGCGGCGACTTCGGTGGCGGCTCGAGCGGCTATGGCGGCGGCGCATCTGGTGGCGCGTCGGGTGGTGGCTTTGGCGGCGGCAACCGCGGCGGCTCGGGCAACCAGGGCGGCGGGAACACCGGCAATCGTGGCGGGTTCGGTCAGGGCGGTGGCTTTGCCGACGATCTGGACGACGACGTTCCGTTCTGATCGACAGGGATCTTCTCCAGGTGGGGACATGCGGGATACGGAGCATCGGTTTGATACGGCCATCGGTCGCAAGGATGGGAAGACGGAGATGTTCGACCCATCCGCCATTTCGGAGGAACAGCGCGCGGCGCTGATCCGCAGCTACGACCTGGCGGGCTATCGCGAGAATGGCGACCTGGATGATCTCGCCGGCTTCGCCGCGGAACTATGCCACGCCCCGGTGGCGCTGGTCAGTCTGGTCGAGCAGGAGACCCAGCAATTCCTGTCCGCGATCGGTTTCGACGCGCAGCTGACGCCGCGCGATACCGCGTTCTGCCCCCATGCCATGGTCGCGCACGAACCGGTGATGGTCGTGCCCGACGCACGGCTGGATGCGCGCTTCGCCGATTTCCCGCTGGTGACCGGCACACCGCATATCCGTTTCTACGCGGGCGCGCGACTTCTGTCGCCCGAGGGCGTGCCGCTGGGCGCGATCTGCGTCATCTCGCCCGACGCCCGGCCCGAGGGGCTGACCGCCTTCCAGGCTCGCGGACTGGAAATCCTGGCGACGGCGGTGATGGGCCGCTTGCAGGATCGGCGCGCGCGACGGGAGCATGAACGCGCGGTCGAAGCATCGGAGGCACGCGTCGCCGATAGCGAACAGCGGTTCCGGACGCTGGCCAACACCATGCCGCAAATGGTCTGGTCGACGCTGCCCGACGGCTATCACGATTATTATAATGCCCGCTGGTACGACTTTACCGGCATGCTTCCCGGCACGACCGACGGCGAGGCGTGGAACGGCATGTTCCACAAGGACGATCAGGATCGCGCCTGGACCCTGTGGCGGCATAGCCTGGCGACCGGCGACCCCTATCAGATCGAATATCGGCTGCGCCATCATGATGGCACCTATCGCTGGGTGCTGGGCCGTGCGCTGCCGATCCGCGATGCCGAAGGGCGGATCATCCGCTGGTTCGGTACGTGCACCGACATTCACGAGCAGAAGCTGGCGATGGAAGAGCGCGAGATCGTCAGCCAGGAACTGAGTCACCGGATCAAGAACATCTTCGCGGTCATCTCCGGCCTGATCGCCTTTGCCGCGCGGAGCCATCCGGGCTTTGCGGGGATCGCCGGCGACCTGCGCGAACGGATCACCGCGCTTGGCCGGGCGCATGATTTCGTCCGCCCACACAGTCCGCAGTCGCGGCCCAGGGGGCGGCAGGACAGCCTGCACGGCCTGCTTGGCGACCTGTTCGCGCCGTACCAGGACGAGACCGACTCGCGCATCCGGCTGTCGGGCGACGATGTCACGGTCGATGATCGCTCGGCCACGCCATTGGCGCTGCTGTTCCACGAACTGGCGACCAACGCCGCCAAATATGGCGCGCTGTCGCTTGCGGACGGCCATGTCCGGCTGGAAACCGAATTGCGGGGCGAGATGGTCCAACTGCGCTGGATCGAGGAGGATGGTCCGACGCTCATCGCGCCGCCGGTTCATGCCGGATTCGGATCGCAGCTGGTCGAACTGTCCGCCGTGCGCCAACTGGGCGGGCAAGTGCAGCGCGACTGGCGCGCCACGGGCCTGTCCGTGACGATCGACGTGCCGCAGGCCGCGTTCAGCCGCTCGCCCGGCACCGGGCCCAATCGCTCCGAGCCCAGCCACTCAGGGCCCAGTCGGTAATCGTTGGGAGCCGTGCCGCCATTCGCGACACGGCGACGCTTCAGGCAGTCAGGCCGAGCGGCACCACATCCTCGCGCGCATCGCCGGTTTGGCCGGTGGCCAGCGCCGCAGCGGCCAGGATCGCCCGTTCGCTGAATGGCTTGCGGATATAGCCCAGCGCCTCGATATCGGTCGCGATCTGTGCGGGATTGGCGGTGACGAACACCACCTTCACCCCATAATCCGCCACCATGCGGCGCGCGATGTCTGGCCCCGTCGCGCCATCGCGCAGGTTCACATCGACAAAGGCGAAGGTGCATTGCGGGGCGGTTTCAAAGGCGGTGCGGCTGTCCGCCGCGATGCCGGCCACGTCATAACCGGCGTCGGTGAGGATGCGCTCCAGATCGAGGGCCACGAATATCTCGTCTTCCACGATCAGTGCGGTTTGCTTCATTGTCAGATTCCCGTCACTTTCCCCGTTAACGGGTTGATCCAGATAAAGTTCCATTTTGGTCACAATTCTAGCGACGCAGCAGAAAAACCGCATGTTCGGCGCGGAAATTCGCCGCCGCCGCGCTGGTCGGCCGACCGCGTGACAGGAACCAGCTTCCCTCCACGGTGATGCGCCGCTGCCGGACGAAGGCGCGGAAATCGTCGATCGTCACATGGTGGATATTGGGCGTGTCATACCATTGCTCGGGCAGCAATTTCGTCACCGGCATCCGCCCGCCCCACAGCAGCGACAGCCGGACCCGCCAATGCGCGAAATTGGGGAAGGAAACGAAGGCGCGCTGGCCGATCCGCAACAGATGGTCGAGCACCTGGTCCGGCGCGCGGGCGGTCTGCAACGTCTGGCTGAGGATCGCATAGTCGAACCCCTTGTCGGGATAGCCCGCCAGATCGACATCGGCATCGCCCTGCACCACCGCCAGCCCGCGTGCGACCGCCGAGGCGACATTGGTCGGATCGATCTCCAGCCCCCGCGCATCCACGCCCGCCCCGTCGCGCAGCGCCGCCATCAACTGGCCGTCGCCGCAGCCGATATCGAGCACCCGCGCGCCGCGTGCGACATGCGCGGCGATGATCGCCAGATCGGGACGCAGCACGATGTCGCTCACGACTCGGCCCGCAGGAATCCGTCGATCACCCGGTTCATCTCGGGCGCTTCGAGCAGGAAGGCATCATGGCCATAGGGGCTGGACAATTCGACGAAGCTCGCCGCCGCGCCCGCCGCGTTGAGCGCCTGCACGACGCTGCGCGACTCGGCGGTGGGATAGAGCCAGTCGGTATCAAAGCTGACGATGCAGAACCGCGTCTTCGTCCCCCGGAACGCGTTGGCGAGCAGCCCGCCATGCTCCTCGGCCAGGTCGAAATAATCGAGCGCGCGGGTGATGTAGAGATAGCTGTTCGCGTCGAACCGGTCGACAAAGGCCAGCCCCTGATGCCGGAGATAGCTTTCGACCTGGAAATCGGCGTCGAAGCCGAAGCTCTTGGCCCCGTCCGGCCGGTCGGGCCGCGCCTGCAGCCGGCGACCGAATTTCTCGGTGAGCCCGGCCTCCGACAGATAAGTGATGTGCGCCGCCATCCGCGCCACCGCCAGACCGGCCGCGGGAGGATCGTTGGACTCGTAATAGGCCCCGCCCCGCCATTTCGGGTCGGCCATGATCGCCTGGCGCCCGACCTCATGAAAGGCGATGTTCTGCGCCGAATGCCGCGCGGTCGAGGCGACCATGACGCAGGCACGCACCCGTTCGGGAAAGGTTGCCGCCCAGCTGACCGCCTGCATCCCGCCCATCGAGCCGCCGACCACCGCCTTCAGTTGCCCGACGCCCAGATGGTCGAGCAGCATGGCCTGCGCGCGCACCATGTCGCGAATGGTGATGACCGGGAAGCGCATTCCCCAGGGTTCGCCCGTCGAAGGGTCGATGGTCGCAGGCCCCGACGAGCCCATGCAGCTGCCGATCACATTGGACGCGATGATGAAATGCCGCGCCGGATCGATCGGCCTGCCCTCCCCCACCAGCCGGGTCCACCAGCCGGGCTTGCCCGTGCGGGGATGGCGCGAGGCGACATGCTGGTCGCCGGTCAGCGCGTGGCAGATCAGGATCGCATTGGACCCGTCGGCATTCAGCGTGCCATAGGTCTCATAGCCGATCTCGACCGGCGACAGCAGACCGCCACCGTCCAGGCGGAGCGGCCCCGGCAGCACGACGTGCCGGGACAGACCGAAGCGCTGGTCGTCGCCAGGGGATAAAGCGGAAACGGAAGCGGCCATGGCGCAAATCCGCTAGGCCGCGATGCTTGGCAACGCAAGGCCATGGCCGCTATGGCCTTCGCCATGACCGACCGCAACGCTCCCGAACCGATCGCCTGGGTCAAGGCGATCGCTCCCTATGTCCCCGGCCGCGCGACGACCGATGACGGTCGCAAGGTCGCCAAACTCTCGTCCAACGAGAATCCGCTGGGCACCAGCGAAAAGGCCCGCGCCGCCTTCGCCGCCGCCGCCGCGCATCTGGAGCGCTACCCCGATGCGGGTGCGACCGCGCTGCGCGAGGCGATCGGCCAGGTGCATGGCCTCGATCCGGCGCGGATCATCTATGGCACCGGCTCGGACGAGATCCTGCACCTCGCGGCGGGGGCGTTTGCGGGACCGGGGGACGAGATCATCCATGTCCGCTACGGCTTTGCGGTCTATGAAATCGCGACCCGGCGGGTCGGCGCGGCGCCGGTGGTGGTCGCCGATCATGACTATGCCACCGATGTCGATGCGATCCTGGCCGCCGTCACCGACAAGACGAAAGTCGTGTTCGTCGCCAATCCCAACAACCCGACCGGCACCTATGCGGGTGCGGGCGAGATCGCCCGGCTGCACGCGGGACTGCCACCCCATGTCCTGCTGGTCCTCGATCAGGCTTATGCCGAATATCTGGAGCCGGGTGAGGATGATGGCGGCCTGGCGCTGGCCGAGTCCGCATCCAACGTGTTGGTGTCGCGGACCTTCTCGAAGATTCACGGCCTCGCCGCCGAGCGGATCGGCTGGGGCTATGCCGCCGCGCCGATCATCGACGCGCTTCACCGCATCCGCGCGCCGTTCAACGTCACCATCGCCGGGCAGAACGCCGCGATCGAGGCGATCCGCGACCGCTGCTTCGTCGAGGCGTCGCGCGCGCACAACGCCAAGTGGCTCGGCTGGTTCGAGGCGCAGATCGCGAGCCTCGGCAATGCGGGCCTGCGCTGCGTACCGTCCAGGGCGAACTTCTCGCTGGTGCTGTTCGAGGGCGCGCTGACCGCTGAGCGCGCCTATCACGGGCTGATGGATGCCGGGTACATCGTCCGCTGGCTGCCCGGACAGGGCCTCGGCCATGGCCTGCGCATCACCATCGGCACCGAGGATGAGGTGAAGGGCGTGGTCGCCGCGCTGCGCCAAATGGTTTCGGCCGACTGATGCTGCCCTTCGTCCGGATCACGATCATCGGCCTGGGGCTGATCGGCTCCTCGGTCGCGCGCGCCGTGCGCAAGGCAATGCCCACCGCACGGATCACCGCCTATGACGCCGATCCGGCGGTGCGCGAGACGGTGCGCGCGCTCGACCTGGCGGACGACGTCGCGGACACCGCAGGCGCGAGCGTGATCGACGCCGACTTCGTCATCCTGTGCGTGCCGGTCGGCGCGATGGGCGCGGTCGCCGCCGACTTCGCCGACGACCTGCCCGAGGATGCGATCGTCTCCGATGTCGGAAGCTGCAAGGCCGCCGTGCTCGCCGCGCTGACCGAGGCCTTGCCCGGCGCGACGATCATCCCCGCACACCCGGTCGCGGGGACCGAGCGCAGCGGGCCGGAGGCGGGCTTCGCCACGCTGTTCCAGAAGCGCTGGTGCATCGTCACCCCGCCCGAGGGTGCCGATGCGCTGGCGGTCGAGCGGGTCGCCGAATTCTGGCGGCGGCTGGGCGCCGATGTCGAGCTGATGGCGCCCGAGCATCACGACCGGGTGCTGGCCGTCACCAGCCATTTGCCGCACCTCATCGCCTATACGATCGTGGGCACCGCCAGCGATCTGGAGGAAGTGACCCAGTCCGAGGTCATCAAATATTCAGCGGGGGGCTTCCGCGACTTCACCCGCATCGCGGCGTCGGATCCGACCATGTGGCGCGACGTGTTCCTGACCAATCGCGAAGCGGTGCTGGAGATGCTCCAGCGCTTTTCGGAGGATCTCAGCCAGCTTCAGCGCGCGATCCGCTGGGGCAAGGGGGACGAACTGTTCGACCTGTTCAGCCGGACCCGCGCCATCCGCCGCTCGATCATCGACCAGGGCCAGGACGATGCGCGCGAGGATTTCGGGCGGAGCCATCAGCCATAGGTCTTCGGATGGCGGAGGCGTTCCCGCCCGGCCGTCCTTCCCCCTTTCCCGGTCCTATCGCGAAGGATCGCACTCCAGCGCGTTGATCGCGGCATGGACCTTCGCCTCGGCCTCGGCGCGCGGCAGGCCGGGGGGAACCACCGCGCCGAAGCGCAACGTCACCACCCCCGGCCGCTTCAGCCCCTTGCGCGGCCAGACATCCCCCGAATCGGTCGCCACCGGCACCACCGGCAGGTTGAGCATCCGGTAAAGCCCCGCGAAACCGGGCTTGAGCGGCGGCGTCTCGCCGGGCGTCACCCGCGTGCCTTCGGGAAAGATCAGGATCGAGCGCCCCTCGGCCAGCGCGGCCTGCGCATCGCGCATCATGCCGCGCATCGCCCGGGCCGAGGCGTTGCGGTCCACCACGATCGCCCCATAGCGCCGCGCCGCCCAGCCCCAGAGCGGAATGTCGATCAGTTCGCGCTTCAGAACCATGGCGGGAGCGTCGAGCAGCCGCTGAAGCTCCAGCGTCTCGAACATCGCCTGGTGCTTGGCGGGGTAGAGCGCGGGCGTGGCCGGCCGGTGGCCCTCTACCACCACGCGAATCCCCAGCAGCCAGCGCGTGCAGAGGCCGTGGAACCGCGTCCAGGTCGTCGCCCACCGCATGACCGCCCGCTGTCCGCCCAGCGCGATCGCCGGCGACAGAAGCACCATCATCGCCGACACCGGATAGAAGACCGTCACGAATAGGATGTTGCGAAACAGGATCACGCCCCCACTCCCGTCCAAAGCGCGATCCGACGCAGGATCAGCTTGTTATATTCGTTGACCAGCGTGCCCAGCCGCGGCTCGGATGGCACCCCGTCGCCCAGCACCACCACTTGCGGGCCCAGCGCCGCGACCAGTTCCATCCGCGCGCGCGGCAAATGCCAGTCGGAGGTGACGAGCCGCACCGTGCGATAGCCATGCTCGCGCACCCAGTTCGCCGTCTCCTCGGCATTGGACCGGGTGTCCACCGCCTCGCCGCCCAGATCGATGCAGCAGGCGAACAACGCGCGCGGGGTGTGATAGGTGCGCGCCAGATCGATCGGCCGCACGCCGGGGGCGACGCCGGTGACCAGCATCCTCTTGGCCTGATGCGCCTGGAGCAACGCGATGCCGCGATCGATCCGCCCCGGTCCGCCGGTCGGCACCACGATCGCATCGGTGGTGTTGTTCTCCAGCGCGCGCGGCAGGGTCAGGGTGAAGACCGCAAAGCCCAGGCACCATGCCAGCATCGCAAGACCGATCAGCCGCAGCATCTCAGAGCATCCGCCGCATCTGGCCCAGCACGGCCAGCCGCGCCGCCAGCACCGCCAGCGCGACGAAGCCGAAGGGCAGGGCGAACAGCATCGCCAGATCCGCCGGCCCCAGCCGCAGCCCGCCGAGGAGCTGCGATTCCAGCGCTCCCACCTGCCGCGCGATCAACAGGATCGCGGCCACCGCGAACACGCTGCCCGCCACCGCGCCGATCCCGGCGTCGAGCGCGATGCGCCGCTGGAACAGGCGCGCGACCTGCCGGTCGGTCGCGCCCAGCATATGGATGACCTCGATCGTGCCGCGATGCGCCTCCAGCCCGGCGCGCGCCGCCAGCATCACGACCGCCGCCGTCGCCCCCAGCATCAACAGGATGATCGCCCCCGCCAGCCAGGCGGCGGTATCGAGCAGCCGCCCGACCGGCCCCAGCCAGGTGGCGTGCGAATCGACACGAGCCGCCGCGCTGGCCCGCGTGACGCTGGCGGCGACCCGCGCCACCGCCGCACCGTCATCGCTGGTCAGGTCGACATCGATCAGCGCGGGGATCGGCAGCCCCGCCGCCCCGGCATCGTTGCCCAGCCAGGGTTCCAGCATCCGCGCCAGATCGGCCTGCGGCACCGCCCGCGCCCGTGCGACATCCTTGTGCGCGCGCAGCACGGCCAGCACCCGCGTGGCGGCGGCATCGCGGCGCTGCGCCTCTCCCTCGACCACCTGCACGGTCAGCCGCCCCGCCATCTGCCGATCGAGTGCCCGCGCCGCCTGTCCCGTCGCCAGCCCCGCCGCCCCGGCGAGCAGGGTCAGGAACAGCATGATCGCGATGACCCAGCTCATCACCCGCGCGCCGCCGACATCGTCCAGCGCGCGCGCCTCCGCCCCGCCGCGCGCCTTGCGAAGCGACAGGCGGATCACAGGCCGCTCCGTATGAGCGTCGATCCCGGCACCGAGCGGGGCGCGGGCGGCACCGCATCGGGCGGGACCATCCGCCCGCGATCGAGATGCATGCGATGCCCCTCGGGCACCCGCTCGATCAGGTGGAGATCATGCGTCGCCATCACCACCGTCGTGCCCAGCCGGTGGAGCGAATGGAACAAATGGAGCAGGCGCTCGGCCATGGCGGGGTCGACATTGCCCGTCGGTTCGTCGGCGACCAGCAGTTCGGGCCGCGCGATCACCGCGCGCGCGATCGCCACCCGTTGCTGTTCCCCACCCGACAGGGTGGCGGGCCGCGCTCCCGCCCGTTCGGACAGACCGATCCAGGCCAGCATCTCCCGCACCGCGCGGGCGATCTCCGTTTCGGCCATGCCCGCGACGCGAAGGGGAAGCGCGATGTTGTCGGCGGCGGACAGATGCGGGATCAGGCGAAAATCCTGGAACACCACCCCGATCCGCCGCCGGAAGCCGGGCAGCCGGTCGCGCGGAAGGATGACCGCATCCTCACCGAACAGGCGGATGATGCCCCGGCTGGGCCGCTGCGAAAGATAGAGCAGGCGCAGGAGCGAGGTCTTGCCCGCGCCGCTGGCCCCGGTCAGGAAATAGAATTCGCCCGATCGCAGGGTAAAGCTGACATCGCACAGGGTTTCCTCCCCCGCGCCGTATCGCAGACCGACATTCTCGAACTGGACAATGCTCGCCATGCCTTGCAGGCCTTGGCATGGCCCCGCCGCCGCTTCAAGCTCCCGCGCGGTATGCCCGGCGCTTCAATGCTTGCCACAGCCGGGGCGGGCGTGCTTACTGGCCGTTCATGGAGGCCCGTTCCGGTTGGCTTCCGCCCCGTGTGTTGAAGTGCCGTTCCGCATGATCCTCGAATGCCCCGAGTGCCGCACCCGCTATCTGGTGCCCGACAGCGCGATCGGGCCCGAGGGGCGGACCGTGCGCTGCGCCAATTGCCGCCATAGCTGGTTCCAGTCCCCGCCCGAGCCGGATCAGCCGATGCCCGACCACCCGGTCGAGACGGCACGGAGCGAAGAATCCGTCGACATGGTGGCGGAAGCGCCGCCGCCCGCATCGCCCCCCGTCTTCGTGCCGCCACCCGCGCCGCCGATCCTGGCGCAGGAGGATCAGGGTTTCGACGCCTTCGCCCATCGCCCGCCCTTCCGCGCGCGCCGCAACCCGGTGCGCCGCTGGACGATCGGCGCCATCGTGGCGGGCCTGTTGATGCTGCTGGGGACCGCCGCGATCCTGTGGACGGGCATGCCGGGCATCGGTGGCTGGCTGGGCGTCGGCAGCACCGAGTCGGCGCTGGAACTGCGGTCCAACCCGATCGAGCGGCGCGAGCTGGAAAACGGGTCCGAACTCTTCGCTATTTCGGGGCAGATCATCAATCCGTCCGCCGGGCAGCAGCGCGTGCCCGACCTGCGCGCCGAATTGAAGGATGCGCAGGGCCGCACCGTCTTTTCCTGGACGATCGCGCCACAGCAGCGGACGCTGGGCCCCGGCGCGTCGATGGACTTCAATTCGGCCAAGCTCGACGTGCCGCCCAGTTCCAAGCGGCTGGACCTGAGCTTTGCGGGCGAGGGCGGCGCGGTCGACTGACCGGCCGGCCGCTCAGGCCCGCGCCAGCCGCCTGGCGATCCACCAGAAGCGCGCGCCGTGCAGGATCGCCGCCACCAGCATGCCCACGCCCGAGGCCCAGGCCAGCGCCGCCGCGCCCCAGCCCCCGGCGACCAGGATCCAGCCGAGGCCGCCGGTGACGATGAAATAGGCAATGATGCTGTTGATCCCCGCCGCCACCTGGTCGCCGAGAGAGCGCAGCGCATAGACCAGCACCACTTGGATCCCGTCGAACAGGATGAACGGGGCCCAGATCGTCAGCATCGCCGCCGCAGCCATATGCGCGGCGGGCATGGCGGGGAACAGCGCGACGATCGTCCGCGCCTCGATCAACAGCGGCAGGCTGCACACACCCATCGCCAGCGCGGCAAGGGCAGCCGCGACCAGGGTGCGACCCAGCGCCGCGCGCGGCACGCCCTCCCCCACCGCATTGCCCGCGCGCACCCCCGCCGCCGATCCCAGCCCGAGCGCCAGCGCGAAGGTGACATTGTGCAGCGAGAAGACGATCTGAAACCCATGCGCGGTCGCGTCGCCCAGCCGGGTCGACAGCGCGATCAGGATCGCGAAGCCCGCCAGTTCCAGCCCCGAGGCGATGGCGGGAACGATCCCGAAGCGAGCCAGTCCCATGGCGCCCGCCAGGGTCGGGGCCCAGGCCGCGCGATCGAAGCGGCGCACGCCGCGTGCCGCCCCGCGTGGCAAGGTCATCGCGCTGACCACCATCGCCACCGATCCCAGCGCGGAGGCGATGACCGTCGCCAGCGCCGCCCCGACCGCGCCCAGAGTGGGCAGGCCCAGTTGCCCGCTCGCCAGCGCCCAGGCGAGCACCGCATTGATCGGCAGCATCGACAGATTGACCATCGTCACCCGGCGCGGGCGGCTGATCCCCTCCAGGAAGAAGCTCGCCGCGATCAGCACCATCTGAAAGGGATAGCCCAGCGCCATCACCGCCACGACCCGCGCGCCGGGTTCGACCAGCGCGGGGGCGACGCCAATGCCACCCAACAGGCCCGCACCGCCAAGCCCCATGATGAGCATCGCCGCCACGCCCAGCACCAGCCCCAGCACCAGGCCGTCGCGCAACGCCTGCCCCGTCGCGGGCAAATCCCCCGCCCCGTCCGCGCGCGCGGCACGGACCAGCACACCCGACAACCCGGCGAGCCCGGTAACGACCGCGATATAGGTCAAGGACCGGCTGGCCGACAGCGCGGCCACCTCATGCTCGCCGACCATGCCGACGACGATCACGTCGGTGACGTGCAGGATCGTCCAGTTCAGGCTGGTCAGCATCACCGGCCATGCCAGCGCCAGCAACCGCCGCACCTCCACGCCCGGAGTCGCGCCCATCGGCCCGGATGACGGCAAGGGTGAAGATCTTGTCATGCCGCGTGCTTAGCCGCTGGGCTGCGCCAGTCCCAAGCGATGATTGCGTGGCGCGCTCTGCCCGTTCCCCATCGCGAGGCCATGCGCAGGGATCAACACGAAACACCATTGCGCTCCCCGTATCGCTTTGCTAGGGGCACCCGCCTACCAGCCCTCCGGCCCGTTCGGAGGAGACTATCGAGTGCGGTCGTGGCGGAATTGGTAGACGCGCAACGTTGAGGTCGTTGTGGCCGAAAGGCCGTGGAAGTTCGAGTCTTCTCGACCGCACCAGATTTATCCGGACGCCGTATTGATCGCGGCCTCCCCTTTCCGACGAATCGCCGTGACGGCTCCCGCCCCGACCTTCCGATCGGGGCCAGCGCCTTATTTGCGTACGACCAGGTCGGCCAGGGTCGCAATGGGCAACGGCGATACGAAGCGGAAGCCGAAGCGCCCTTCCTTCACCCAGCAGATGGTGCCGAAGATCGCGGTTCCCGACGGGCGCATCAGGATCTGGCCCGCCTGCCCCGGCTCGACCGCGGCGGTGGCATCCAGCTTGGCGCCACCGGCCGACACGTCGCACATCTCCGCCATGAACTTGCGATCGCCCAGCCGCACCTCGACCGCCATCGATACGTCGAATCGCGGCGGACGCGGGGTGGTGCCGTCTTCGTTATGGGTCGAGAAGATACGCTCATAGGGTTGCGGCGAATCGAACTGGACGCCGGCCTTCTGCCCGCGGACCCAGCGCACCGTGCCGCGCACCGGCGGCAGGCCCCGCACCTCGACCTCGATCGAATCGCCGACATGCGGCGCGACGACGAATCGCGCCATCAGGCCGTTGGCGGAGATATTATGGACCAGGCAGACGCCCGGCTCCGCGCCGCACAGCTTGCCCAGCAACAGGACAGCCGAATGCCGCTTGCCAGCCCGTCGTTCCATGGCGGCGGCGGACTCCTGCTGCTCGACCTGTTCCATCCGTTTCCCTTAACTCCCACCCCGGCGACCGGGCACGGCATGGCTCCGGCTCGCCCGTGGTGTTGTTCCACTACTAATCCATCCCCTATAAAAAATTAACAGACCCTCCCATCGAAATGACGGAAAAGCCGTATCCTGCGGCGAAGCGGGGCATCACGGGCCACCGCTTGTGCAAATGGGGCGCCACCGCCGCTTGTCGTCGCTCCCAAAGCCTAGTATTTCGCACGGCCTCTCATGCCTCGCGCGTCGTCTTCCCGGTCTCCCCGGCCTCGTTCGTCCAAGCCCCGCTCCCCCTGGCGGCGCCGGATCGTCGTAACCCTGCAGGTCCTGATCGGACTGGGCGTCCTGTCCGCCGGCGCGCTCGCCATCGCGGTCTTCGTCGCCAAGTCGCAACTGCCCAGCTTCGACGAGCTGAAATCCTCGCCCAACGGCCAGATGATCCGCGTCCATGCCGCCGACGGCACGGTGATCGTGTCGCTCGGGCCCAGCTATGGCGAATGGCTGCCCTATGACCGGATTCCGCAGGTGATGCGCGACGCGACCGTCGCGGTCGAGGATCGCCGGTTCCGCGAACATCCCGGCGTCGATCCGATCGGCATCGCCCGGTCGATCGAGGTCCGCTTCGAAAAGGGCCACTGGCGACAGGGCGGCTCGACCATCACCCAGCAGATCACGCGCACCATCTTCCTGAACAACCAGAAGAAATTCGCGCGCAAGTTCCGCGAGGCGATCCTGGCGCTGGCGATGGAGCTGAAATTCTCCAAGGACCAGATCCTCGAGCTCTATCTCAACAAGGTCTATTATGGCGGCGGCGCGTACGGCATCGATGCCGCGAGTCGCAAATTCTTCGGCCATGGCGCGGATCATCTGAGCCTGCCCGAAGCCGCGGTGATCGCCGGGCTGGTCAAGGCCCCGTCCAACTATTCCCCGACCGCCGATGCCGCCGCCGCCGTGGGCCGCGCGGGCGTGGTCATCGCGCAGATGCAGCGCAACGGGTTCATCTCCGCCGACCAGGCCGCCAACGCCGATCCGCAAGGATTGAAACTCGCCCCCGAGCCCAGGCAGAACTCGGTCCGCTATTTCACCGACTGGGCGCTGCCCCAGCTCGACACGCTGATCGACGAGCAGACCGCGCCGCTCGACGTGTGGACGACGCTGGACCTGGGCATGCAGCGGGCCGCCGACACCGCGATCCGCACCGATGCGCCCGAGGGGACGCAAGGCGCGCTGGTCAGCCTGGACCGCGACGGCGCGGTCCGCGCCATGGTGGGCGGCAAGGATTATGTCGCGACCAACTATAACCGGGCGGTGACCGCGGTGCGCCAGCCGGGGTCGTCGTTCAAGCTGTTCGTCTATCTCGCCGCGCTGGAGGCCGGGCACAAGCCAGAGGACCAGATCGTCGACGAACCCGTCACGATCGACGGCTGGTCCCCGCGCAACGATTCGCGGCGCAATTCGGGCAGCGTGTCCCTGCGCACCGCCTTCGCCTATTCGCTGAACACGATCGCGGCGAAGCTGGGCCAGGAGGTCGGGTTCCAGACGGTCGCCGACATGGCCCGCCGCTTCGGCATCACCACCCCGGTCAACACCCACCCGTCGATGGTGCTGGGTACGTCGGAGGTGCGGGTGATCGACATGACCAGCGCCTTTGCCAGCGTCGCGAACAAGGGGGTGAAGGTCACCCCCTATGGCATCACCAAGGTGACGGCGAACGGCCAGACCATTTATACCCATGAGGTGGATCGCAGCCATGTGCTGGTGGCGCCCTATGTCGCGGCGGAGATGACCGACCTGCTCCAGACCACGGTCAACACCGGCACCGGCCGCGCCGCGCAGATCGGCCGCCCGGTGGCGGGCAAGACCGGCACGACCAGCAGTTCCAAGGATGGCTGGTTCCTCGGCTTTTCGAGCGGGATCACCACCGGCGTGTGGATGGGCCGCGACAATGGCAAGCCGGTCGCCGGACTACACGGCGGCGCCGCGCCCGCGCGGGCCTTTGCCGACTATATGCGCGTCGCGGTCGCCAACCGCCCGATCGAGCAGTTCGACACGCAGGTAACGCTGCCCGAATGGCAGCTCGAACCCGATGAGGAGAGCTATTTCGGCCAGCCCGACAATGGCGTGGCGGGCGTCGATGCCAACGGCAACCCGCTACCCCCGACGGCGGGCGATGGGCAGGACGGCGGCGAGACGATGGAGATCCCGACCCGCCGCGATCCCGCCGCGCCCGCGCCGATCCAGCAACCGGGACAACCCACGCAGCCCGACACCCCCGCGACCCCGGCCACGCCGCCCCAGCCGCAGCAGCGGCTGGACCAGGCCTGGATCGACCGGGTGACGGGCCGCGGATCGGGGTCAGCGCAGCGTGGCGGCGATGCGCGGGGCACTGCTCCGGCACGCCCCGCGCCGCCGCGCGATCGTCAGGACGAACGCCCGAACCAGTGAAGCTCCGCGCCATGCTGTCGCAACCAGGCGATGGCGGGCGCCGGGTCCTTGCCCAGCAATTCGGCGACCAGCGCGTGGAAGGCCGGCGCGTGATTCATGTGCACGCGGTGCGCGACCTCATGCGCGACGGTGGCGCGCCGCACGAAGCCGGGCGCGAGGATCAACCGCCAGCTATAGCGGATCGCGCCTGAGGAGGCGCAGCTTCCCCAGCGCGCCTTGGGGTCGGCGACACTGACCCTGGACACGGTGACATCGGCGAGGCGCGCGAACTCCGCCGTCTCGCGCGCCAGCACCTCCAGCGCCTGGCGCTTCAGCCACATCTCGACCCGCCGGCCCAGCGTGTCGACCGGACCGGAGGCGGACAGGATTTCACCATCCAGCTGGATGACCCGTCGGCGGCCCTCTTCCCAGTGCAGCGTCAGCATCCGGTCGCCAAAGGGGATGACCGCGCCCGGCACGAAGGGCCGCGCCCGGGGCAGGCGCGCGCGTTGCTCGGCGAGCCAGTCCTTCTTGTCCTCGGCCCAGGCGAGCGCGGTCTTCAACACGGCGCGGCGCGGCAGGATCAACCTGGCGGTGCCGGTGGCGGGATCGACGCTGAGACGGATGCGCTTGGCCGTCGGGTGACGGACAATCTCGTCGATCACAATTCGCGATCCACGATGTGATTCTCGAAATCGCCCGCATCATCCTCGCTGATCGTCCAGCCACGCACCGATTGCCCCGCGCGATGCACCGCCTCGCGGTCGCCGCAGATCAGATAATGCCATTCGGGCAGGGCCTCGCCCGCCGCGCGCAGCCGATAGGCGCAGGTGGTGGGCAACCAGTCGATCGCCCGGACATTGCCCATGGTCAGCCGCACGCATTCGGACACGAAGGCGCGCCGATGGCGATAATTGGAGCATTGCCCCGACCGCCGGTCGAGCAGGCGGCAGGCGACATTGGTCGGCACCAGCTCGCCGGTCTCCTCATCCTCCAGCTTGTGGATACAGCATTTGCCGCACCCATCGCACAGCGCCTCCCATTGCGCGCGGTCGAGCCGCTCGATCGGCTTTTCCCAGAATCGCTCCATTATCGGACCCATTGCTCGAGCGACGCGGCAACCGCCTCCGGCCCCTGATCGGCAGGGATCAGCGCCAGCGGCTTGCCGTCGGGGTCCATCAGATAGACCTGGCGCGTATGGTTGACGAGATAGCCGCCCCCCGGCGACGCCTCGCCCTTTTGCGACCAGACGCCATAGGCGGTCTTCACCGCCGCGATCTGCTTCGGCGTGCCGGTCAGGCCGATGATGCGCGGGGAAAAGGTCGCGGCGAACTGGCGCACCACGGCGGGCGTGTCGCGGGCGGGGTCGACGGTGATGAACAGCGCGGCGACCTTGGCCGCCTTCGCCGGCGCGCGCCGTTCGAGCAGCCTCAACCCCGCGCCGATCGCCTGCATGTCGGTGGGGCAGACATCGGGACAGAAAGTATAGCCGAAATAGACGACCCGGTAGCGGCCCGCAAAATCGCGATCGGTGACGCTGCGCCCATCCCCCGCGGTCAGGCGGAACGGCCCGCCGATCTTCGCCCCCGCCAGCGGCGGCCGGGCCACCGGATCGGAGGAGCCACAGGCGCCGAGCATCAGGCTCAGCCCCATCAGGAAAGACAAGGATAATCGGGTCATGACGCCGATAGCCTTGCTGTGATAAATCGCCGGTTGCAAGCCATGCCCCATTGCTCAGGAACGATCCGAATGTCCCTTCGCCCCCTGTTCGCCGCCATGCTTCTGGCTGGCCTCGCCATGCCCGCGGGTGCCCAGATGATGCAGTCGGAAAGCTACAAATTCCTTCAGGCGGTGAAGGACGCCAAGGGCAATGAGGTGACCGACATGCTCGGACGCCCGGGCAGCAACATCATCAACACCCGCGACGTGACGACCGGCGAAGGGGCGCTGCACATCGTCATCAAGCGCGGCGACGAAACCTATCTGCGCTATCTGCTGCAAAAGGGGGCCGACCCCAATATGCGCGACGGGCGCGGCAACACGCCGCTGCTGCTGGCCGTAGCGGCGGGCCAGCCCGAGCTGATCCGCATCCTGGCGGCGGCCAAGGCCAATCCCAACCTCGCCAATGCCGCCGGCGAGACGCCGCTGATCCGCGCGGTGCAGCGCCACGACATCGTGATGGTCCGCGAATTGCTCGCCGCCGGGGGCGATCCGGATCAGGCGGACAATATCGCCGGGCTGTCCGCGCGCGAATATGCGACGCAGGACACGCGCAACACCGCCATCGCCAAGCTATTCGCCGAAACGCCCAAGAAGACCCGGGCGGCGGTCGCGGGTCCGAAATTCTGACGACGGCCATGCCCCGGTCCGTCCCCGCACGGGGCGGCAGGGGCAAGGCCTGACCAAGGGGGCTTGGCACGCCCCCTTCCGCCGACCTTCCCCGCCCGATGCCGGAAGGGGGGATCAGATCAGGCCCAGCTCCACCAGCTTGCCCACCAACACCGGCGGCATGGTCTCGATCCCCGTCGCCGCACCGCTGAGATCCGGGGGCGCGTCCGCCGCCTCCAGATAGCGCCAGCCCTGATGCGCGCGGCGGGGCAGCGCCTGGACCAGCACCAGCTTCGGATCGATATGGATGGCGCAGCGCCCGCCCTCCGCCTCGCCGAACAACAGGATCGGCGAGCGCGCGACCAGTTGATGCTTCAATATCCAGAACAACGACCCCTGCCCCGCCACCTCCTCATGCCGCTTGGGCAGATAGCGGGTGGTGAGGAACACCGGGCCTTCCTCGGCCCGCATCGCCAGTCGTTCGGAAAGATGATCGATACTGGCCGCCCCGAATGCGACCTTGGTCAGATGAAGCGCCATGTCGCCGCCCCATGTGGGGGCAGACGTCCGGGATAGCTAGAGATGCGACACGGGGTGGCTCACGGTCACGGGATTGGGATGGGTACAGAGATAGGCGACGAAGCGCGGCATCCATTGCAGGCGCTGATAGGCCAGCAGGGTCTCGTTGGTCGGACAGCTCAGCCCGTTCTGATGCGTGCAACGCGGCCCGGCGCGATTCACCGCACCCAGTCGATGGCGCAGGGCAGGTGACAGGGATTGCCGAAACGCGCTCTGCACGCTGTCCAGATCGCCGGGGGTGATCGTCGCCGCATGACGTGCCGGGCACATGGCCTCGGCACGGCGCGCCATATCGTCGAAGGCACGCGGGGCCGGAGCGGTTCCCGCCTCGCCCGACATCATCGCAAACCATGCCAGAACGATCATGAGCGACTCTCCATCGAGGCCGGGCAGCAAGGCCAGGGAAAGGACATTCGCCCACTCCATACCCTGGCCGATGACCCCGCGATGACGGGTGGATGAAAGGAGGGCGCACGCTTTCCTTCAGACACGAAAAGGGCGCCGGTGGAACCCCACCGACGCCCTTCCTGATTTCCGGCGCTAACCGTCAGTCGCGGATTACGCGGCCTGCGGCAGAGCGGCCTTCGCCTGCGCGATGATCGCCGAGAAGGCTTCACCCTCGTGCATCGCGATGTCGGCCAGGACCTTCCGGTCCAGTTCGACGCCCGCCAGCTTCAGGCCGTGCATGAACTGCGAATAGGTCAGGCCCTCGGCCCGGACGCCGGCGTTGATGCGCTGGATCCACAGGCCACGGAAGGTCCGCTTCTTAACCTTGCGGTCGCGATACGCATATTGACCGGCCTTTTCGACGGCCTGGCGCGCGATGCGGATGGTGTTCTTGCGACGGCCATAATAGCCCTTCGCCTGTTCCAGAATCCGCTTATGCTTCGCCTTGGTGGTCGTGCCCCGCTTGACGCGTGCCATATCTCTCTATCCTTCCAGAAATCAGTTCAGGCCGTAAGGCGCCCAGGCCTTCACGGTCTTGGTGTCGGCATCGGACAGGACCGAGGTGCCGCGGTTCTGGCGGATATACTTGCCATTGTGGCTGATCAGGCGGTGGCGCTTGCCGGCGACGCCGTGCTTGAGCTTGCCGGTGGCGGTGAGCTTGAAGCGCTTCTTGACGCCGCTCTTGGTCTTGAGCTTGGGCATTTTGGTCCTTTCGCTGTGAGCAAGGCAGAAACGGCCGCGGCAGCCCTGATGGCCGGGCCGTTCGTGACACCTCGCTCGGGAAGCGGGCCACTTAGACGAAGCGGGCATGGATTGCAACCGTGGGTCGGCGGAGCCGCTACAGGGCCGCGAAGGGAACCCGCGCTCCCGTCGCGCGCTTGGGGCTGTCATGGAGCAGGCGCCAGCGGCCGACACGAATGCCCGTCCGACCACCGCCCGCCCGGGGTGGCGGCGATGGCTGTTGCGGGGTCTCGCCGGGTTGCTGATCGCCGTCGCCGCGATCTGGCTGGTGCTGTTCGTCACAAAGGGGCGTTTCCTGCGCCACCCCTTTGAATCGGTCGTCGGACGCCTGACCCACCGCACGGTGAGCATCGGCGGCGATTTCCAGCTCTATTTCGCGCCGTGGCGGATCCGGTTCGTGGCCGAGAAGATCGCGATCTCCAATCCCGATTGGGCGACCCGGCCCAATCTGTTCACCGCCGACCGGATCGATTCGCGAATCGCCCCGCTATCGCTGCTGTTCGGCAAGCGGCGCTTCACCTGGCTGGCCCTGACGAACGGCGCGGTCGACCTGGAATGGACGCCGGATCACCATAGCAACACATGGACGTTCGGCGCGAAGAAGGGTGGCAAGCCGCTGGCATTTCCGCGGATCGACACGGCGGAGATCGTCGGCACGACGGTGCGCTATCGCGATCCCCGCATGCGGGTGACCGCCGACCTGGCGCTGGCGGATTTCGGGTCGCAGGATGCGCGGATCGGTCATGCGGTCGGGGTGCGTGGCAAGGGCGTGATCCGTGCCACGCCCTTTACCCTGACCGCGCAACTGCTCTCGCCCGACGCCACCGCCAATCGCGGCAGGAACGAACTGGTCGCGCGGCTGCGCGCGGCGGGCAATGTGGTCGATGTTGCGGGCACCCTGCCCTCGATCGCCGATGTCGAGAATGTGCCGCTGCGCACCCGTGCGCGCGGCAGGGACCTGTCCACCCTGCTCGAGGTGATCGGCGTCGCCATCCCGCGCACCCGCACCTACGACCTTCATGCGCAGCTGGTGAAATCGCGCGACGTCTATCGCTTCACGCGGATGGCGGGGACGTTCGGGGACAGCGATCTGGCGGGCATGCTGACCATCACCAATGGCGAGCGGCTGCATCTCGATTCGGCGCTGACGACCCGGCGGCTGGACATCATCGATGCCGCGCCCTTCATCGGTTATAATCCCGATATCGTCGCCGCCAAAGGGGCGGAGGCCGCCGCCGCCGCGACGGGTGCGGGAGCAGCGCGGCTGTTGCCCGACGCCGCGCTGCCCGTGGCGACGATGCAGCGGTTCGACGCCACCCTGAAATGGACGATCGGAACGGTGCGATCGCGGCGGGTGCCGATCTCGAATGTCGACCTGACGCTGGCGCTGGATCGCGGCAAGCTGACCCTGTCGCCGTTGCGCTTCGCCATGGCGCGCGGCGACGTGGCGTCCGACCTGGTCTTCGACACGCGGCCACGCCCCAGCCTGGTCCGCTATGACATCCGCCTGTCCCCGACGCCGCTCGGACGACTGCTCGCCGGGTGGGGCGTGGCGGAGGCCGGGACCAGCGGCACGATGAAGGGCCGCATCCAGTTGGAGGGACGCGGCGACACCATTCACGATTCGCTGGCCAGCGCCCATGGCCGCATCGCCTTCATCCTGCCCGCCGGATCGCTGTGGACGCGCAATGCGCAACTCGCCGAGCTGGATGTCGGCACCTTCGTCCAGAAGATGTTCGAAGAACGGTTGAAGGAACCGGTGCGCATCAATTGCGGACTGATCGCCTTCACCGTGCGCGACGGCGTGGCGGCGGCGGACCCGATCCTGATCGACACCAGCAAGAATGTGATCGTCGGGCGCGGCGGATTCAGCTTTCGCAACGAGGCGATCGACATGGCGATCCGGGCCGATGCCAAGAACTTCAGCCTGTTCTCGGGCCAGTCGCCGGTCGGCCTGACCGGCCATTTCGCGCAACCCGGAATCAATCCGATCAGCGGCAAGCTGATCGCCCGCGCCGGGGCCGGGCTGGGGCTGGCGGTGGTCGCGACACCGCTGGCGGGCGTCCTCGCCTTTGTCGATGTCGGCGATGCCAAGGCGACCGCATGCGGGCCCGTGCTGGCCGGGGCCCGCGCCGGGGCCCAGCGGACGACCAAGGGCGAGGCGCGCAGCGATGTCGGCAACGGCACCACCGCCAAGTCGAAGGACGGCCATCAGACCGAAGGCGAGGCCCGGTCGCAACGCAAGAAATTCCTGGGAATTTTCTGAATTCCCGCCCGACATGGGACGGGCGATCATGGCCGAGCGCCGGTTGCGTCGACGATGCGATCGCGGTCGATCCCGCTGCGGCGTCATCCGTGGTCGTGGTGGCCGTGATCGTGATCATGCTGGTGCGGCACGTTGCGCAACGCCTCCAGCACCTCTTCGGTGCGGGCCGGGTCGCCGATCGCCAGCACATGGCCCGCACTGTCGGCGGTCAACGGATCGCCGTTCCAGTCGCACATGCGCCCCCCGGCCCCCTCGACCACCGGCACCAGCGCGGCGAAGTCGTGCAACTGCAACCCGGCTTCGCACACCATGTCGATATGGCCACTCGCCAGCAGCCCGTAATTATAACAGTCGCCGCCATAGACCGGCCCCTGTCGCGGGCTGTTGCCGCTGATCGCCGCGACCAGCGCCATATAATGCGGCACGTCGTCGTCATCGAACAGATGCGGGCTGGTCGTCGCGATCGTCGCGCCCTCCAGCGCGGCGCAGGCGCGGGTCCGGGCGGGCTGGCCGTTGAACAGCGTCGGACGCCCCGTCACGCCCAGCCAGCGTTCCCGGCCGATCGGCTGGTCGATGATCCCCAGCACCGGCCAGCCATTCTCGACCAGCGCGATCAGCGTGCCGAAGATCGGCCGTCCCACGGTGAAGCTGCGCGTACCGTCGATCGGGTCCAGCACCCATTGGCGGCCGGTCACGCCGTCCTTCACGCCATATTCCTCGCCATGGATGCCGTCGCCCGAACGTTCGGCCTCCAGGATCCGGCGCATCGCCGCCTCGGCCTCGCGATCGGCCAGCGTGACCGGCGACTTGTCCGCCTTCATCTCCAGACCCATGTCGCGGCGGAAATAGGGGCGGATGGCGGCCCCGGCGGCATCCGCCAGTTTCAATGCCAATTCGATGTCGGAATGATGTACGGCCATGACCCGCGATAGGATAGCAACGCGCGATCAGCAATGGACGGCATCCTTGCGAGAGGATACGCGTTAACCTTGTTCTACTGGGGGACCACGATGCGTAGGTTGTTAGGTGTTCTTCTTGCCCTTGCCGCCGTTCCGGCCAGCGCCGCGCTGCGCCCCGGCGCCCCCGCTCCCGATTTCACCACCCGCGGCGCGGTGGCGGGCAAGGTCTTCACCTTGCACCTGAAGGAAGAACTGCGGCACGGCCCGGTCGTGCTGTATTTCTTCCCGGCCGCCTTTACCAGCGGATGCAGCGCCGAAGCGCGCGCCTTTGCCGAGAAGATCGACGCCTTTCGCGCCGCCGGTGCCCGGGTGATCGGCATGTCGGCCGATCCCGTCGACAAGCTTGCCGCTTTCTCCAAGGCGGAGTGCGCCGGGAAATTCCCGGTCGCCAGCGCCGGAGCCCGGATTGTTAAGGATTATGATGTAGCCCTGGGTCGGCAGGTGCAGGGGCGCGATGTGACGACGCGGACCAGCTATGTCATCGGGCGCGACGGGCGCATCGCCTTCGTGCACGACGACATGAATCCGGCCGAACATGTCGCCACGACGCTGGCGGCGGTTCGATCACTGACGAACAGACCCTGACGTCCATCCGGCAGGGAATGCAAGGATGACAATGGGGGTCGCGCACAATCCATGCGCCATGACGAACAGGATATGGGGCGCTTGTTCGAAGGGATGGGCGCGATGAGTCGCATGCCCGAGACGTTGTACAGCCGGATCGGTCGGTTCCTGGACGATCATCGTCTGGCGCCCGACCCCGCGCATTATGCGTTCGTCCATGCGATTCTGACCGAACCGAAAAGTGCGCTCGCGCGGGCGGTGAACGACCTGATCGATGGCGGCCTGCGCCTGCATCAGGACGATATCCGACGGCTGGGCGGGCCTACCGAGGCGTCCCCCGCGCCGCTGCCGCCCATCGCCAGTTCCGAAACCCCGGTCCGCGACCAGCGCGACCATGCGGTCCCGGAGGCCGAATCACAGAGCGACGCCCTGGCCGAACAGACCCAGGGGCATGTCGAGGCGTTCGGCGCGATCATCCGGTCGATGCAGGCCGACACATCGGCGTTCAGCCGCAATCTGGCGCAGAGCGCGGCCGAGATCGGGCGGGGCGAATCGATCGGACTGGCAACGCTCGCCAAGCTGACCGGCGAGATGCTGGAGCGCATCCATGTCACCGAAAGGCGGCTGGAACAGGCCAATGCGGAGGCGGACGTCCTGCGCGAAAAGCTGATCGAGGCGCGCGCCACCGCCCGCCGCGACACGCTGACCGGGCTCGCCAACCGCCTGGCGTTCAACGAAGCGGTCGGCCAGTATCTGCAATCGGACGGGCCCTGTCATCTGGCGCTGTGCGACATTGATCGGTTCAAGCGGATCAACGACGATTTCGGCCATGCCGTGGGTGACCGCGTGCTGAGCGCCATCGGCCAGATCCTCGCGGAAGAAAGCAAGGGACATCTGGTCTGTCGCCATGGCGGTGAGGAATTTGCGATCCTGCTGTCGGGGCTTGATCGGGACAAGGCCACCGCGATCATCGAACGCGCGCGGGCGACGGTCCGCGATCGCCGGCTGAAGGTACGCGAAACCGGCGAATCGATCGGGCAGATCACCTTCTCCGCCGGCATCGCCAGCCTGACCCAGGACGACACGCACGAGACCATTTTCGCGCGCGCCGACGCCCTGTTGTACCGCGCGAAGAATGACGGGCGGGACCGCACCTGCACGGAGTGAGCGAGGACGCCCACGCCTGACGCGGTGCGCGAACAGGAGCTGGCGGAAAATCCCACTTGCTCGGCGGAATCCTCCCGCTGGCGTGACGGGAGCGGGCCACCGGCGGCCCCGTCAGGCGAGGCTCACGGCGCCGATCGGCCCCACCGGCGCATCCTCCTCGCGCGAATAGATCCCCGTCAGCACCCCGGCGGCCAGCACATGCCCCGCCATCGCCTCCAGCAGCGCGCCGCGCCCCGGCACCTCGCCAGCGACATCGACCACCGCCCCCAGCGCGAACAACTGAAACACATAATGATGCGCGCCATGCCCGCGCGGCGGATCGGGCGGCAGCCAGCCCCCGGCGAGATAGGAATTACGCCCGACTGCGCCCCCCTCGGGCCCGAGCGCGCCATCGGCGACGATTGCCCCTTCCCCCAGATCGCCGGCCCGCGGCGGCAGGTTCCAGACGATCGCATGGACCAAAGGCTGGAGCGCCGGCGCATCGGCATCCTCGACCAGCAGCGCCAGCATATGCGTGCCTTCGGGCGGATCGCCCCATGTCAGCGGCGGCGACACGCCCTCGCCATCGGCGGTGAATCGCACGGGCAAGCGCCCCATATCGCCAAAGGCCGGACTGCCGAGCGACAGGGCGGCGGCCGGGGTCAGTTCGGGACGAAGGACCGCGATCGATTCGATCCCGGCACGCCAACCGCTCATCGCCCTGCCCAGCCAGGCGGGAAGATGCTCCAGCATGATCCTCTCCCTATCGCGGCCCGACGGGCACCGGGCGGGCCCGCCAGACGGTCAGCGTGTCGATCGCCCCGCGACATTCGGTCATCCGCGCCGCATCCAGCAGGCGAAAGCGAGTCCCGTCCCAGCCAAAGCTCTGCGCATCGCCGCAATCGCCCAGCCCCCGCCCCTTGGCCCAGCTCGACAGCCGTCCGTCGCGCGACCAGTCGCCATTGACCAGGGTCCGCGCGCTGCCGGGTGCCGGCTCCTCGGCAAAGTCGAACGCGAAGTCGAATCGTGCCGGGCTCAGCCGCGAGTCGCGCCAGATCAGCGGCTTCACCATGAAGTTATAGGCTCCCGCGCCGCAGGACAGCAGGACCAGCGTCGATCGGCCGTCGAGCCGATAGGTCTCGGCGCTGACCGGCCCTCCGGCATCGGCGGGACATTGATATAGCCGCCGCGCCGCGACGATCCGGCCGCCCGGCACCGCCGGGGCCGCGCCGGGCGGCGGGGTGACGACTCGCACGACCGGCAAGGCGGGCGGCGTGGCGCGATAGGCAGCGGCGCCCCGGGCGACCAGCGCGGTGCGGGTGCCCGCGCGCTTCTGCCGCTCGTCCATGTAGCGCAAGGCCGCCCCCGCGCCGTTCAGCGACAAGGCATTGGCCGCCGGAGTCAGGATCACCGCCTTGCGCCCCCGCGCGAGGGCAGATGCCAGCGCAAGGGCGGTGCGCCCCCGCCATTCGCCGTCGGACCCGCGGATCAGCGGGATCGTCGCGGCCACCCGGCCATCGATCCGCACCACCGCCCGCTGGCCCTGGCCGGTCTGGTCCTTCACCCGGACCGTCACCTGCCCGTCGCTGTCCCGCCGGATCAGCAGCCCGGCATCCTGCGGCATCGAATCGCGGGAGGACAAGGATGCCGCCTCGCATCGCCCGCCATTGTCGCATGCGACCATCCAGTCGCGGAACAGCCTGGGCTTGGCGGGCACCGGGTCGCCCGGGACGGCGGCCGTCGCCGCCACGACCGGTGCGACGAAACCCGTCGATAAGACGAGGAGAGCGGTGCGAATCATACGGGATCAACCCCATTGCTGGCGGTGGCGTTCCGATCAGGATAGGGCATGCGCCAAAGAATAAGGAGAGTTTTGCGATGAAGTCCGTGGGTGTGATCGGGGCCGGCCAGATGGGCGCGGGCATTGCGCAGGTGTCGGCGGCGGCAGGCTATGCCGTGAAGCTGGCCGATGTCTCGGCCGAGCGGGCCGAAGCGGGCAAGGCGGGAATCGCCAGGGCGCTCGACCGGCTGGTGACCAAGGAGAAGATGACCCGCGCCGACGCCGACGCGCTGCTGGCGCGGATCGAACCGGTGGGCAGCCTGTCCGCCATGGCCGGATGCGAACTGGTGATCGAGGCGGCGACCGAGCGCGAGGGCATCAAGCGCACGATTTTCGAGGAGGTCGGCAAGGGGATGTCCGACACCGCCATCCTGGCGACCAACACCTCCTCCATCCCGATCACCCGGCTTGCACAGGCGGCCCCCGATGCGGGGCGCTTCGTCGGGGTGCATTTCTTCAATCCCGTGCCGGTCATGGGCCTGATAGAGCTGATCCGCGGGCTCGCCACCTCGGACGAGACGGTGGCCAGGGTCGAGGCGTTCGCGCAGGAACTGGGCAAGCGGGTCGTCCATGCCAATGATGCGCCGGGCTTCATCGTCAACCGCGTGCTGATGCCGATGATCAACGAGGCGATCTTCGCGCTGGGCGAAGGCGTGGCGACGATTCCCGATATCGATGCGGCCTGCCAGTTGGGCCTGAATCACCCGATGGGCCCGCTGACATTGGCCGATTTCATCGGGCTCGACACGTGCCTGGAGATCACGCGCGTCCTGTTCGAAGGCACCGGCGACCCCAAATTCCGCCCGGCCCCGCTGCTGATCAAATATGTCGAGGCGGGCTGGTACGGCCGCAAGACCAGGCGCGGCTTCTACGACTATAGCGGCGCGGAGCCCGTGCCGACGCGGTAAGGAAAAGTCCCCCGGCACGGCGCGACCTCAGCCCTGCGGGCTGCCATCTCGCCGTGCCGGAAAAGGATCGGTCAGAAGGCGCCGTGAAGGCGCAGCGCGAGGATCTCGGCCGGGCCGCGATCCCGGTTATAACCGGGATTCTGAACATGCTGGGCGTCCAGCGTCACCGCGAACCGCTGGAACAACGGCACGTCGTAAAAGGCCTCGACAATCTCTTCGGCCCCGGCGTTGGGCAGCTTGCCATCGCCGACCAGCACGCCCAGGCCCCCCGCCGCCAGATAGCGGCGATGCACGGCCGAAATGCCGTTGGCGATCAGCACCAGCCCGACCCGGTCCTGCGCACGCCCCCAGCCCTTGCCGTTCAGCACCGCACCGATCTGCGCCGTCCGGTCGATATCGGTGAAGTCATAGGGCTCGATATCGCCGTCGCTGATTCCGGCACGGGCGAACAGGCCCAGCGTGTCGGTCAACGCCTGGTCCATGTTCATATAGGCGCCCATCCGCGTCATCCGCCGCCGGGTCGGGGCCGGATCGACCGCCGCGCCGGTGGCCGCGGCATAGGCCAGCGCGTCGTCGAACCGGCTAAACCGGCCCCGGTTGCGGAACACGCCGAAGCGCACCGATCCCGGCCGCCCGGCGATCAGGTGCCGATGCTCAACCTCGCCATCCAGCTGATATTGCTGGAAACCACGTTCCAGCCGCTCGCCATTGGGGATGGTCGACAGGTTGAACAGCCCGGCGCGCACCGTCCAGTCGCCGCGATAGACTTCGGCCGCGATGCCGGTCGTATAGCCCCAGGCATCGGCGGCATAATCGAAGGTTCCCGCGTCGATCGCCGTCCAGTTCAGGAAGTCGGCGCGCGGATCATGCGCATAGGCATTGGTGTCGAACACATCCGCCACCCCGAACTTGCCGATGGTCAGCACGATCCGGTCGACGCTGCGCGATCCGCCGAGCTGATTGGCCAGGGCCGCCACAGTCTCCCGCGCGCCGCCCAGTCCGATCGTCTGCCCGATGAACGCGCGTTGCAGCCGGAAATAGGGTTCGGACTTGCCCACCTTATACGCCTCGGCGCTGGGAAAGCCCGCCACGCCCAGCGTGTTGGACAGGCCGAACCCCTGATCGATCTCCGGGTTCACCCAGATTTCCGCGCCCTTCCAGGGGCGGGCACCGATATAGGCGGTCAGGTCGGCGGTCTCCTTGACCTGTCGCGGGGTCAGGCTGTTGCCGCCGCGATAGGGCGAGGCGAGGCCCCCCACCCCCTGCACCACCAGCGTGGCCTGGCCATGCAATGCGAAATCCTGGTCGCGCTGGCCGTCCTGCGGCAGGGTCTGCGCCGACACGGCGCGCGCGAAGAAGAACAGGCCGCACAGCGCGGCCCGCGAAACGAAACGGGTCATTGATGCTATCCTTGAAACGTGGGCGTCGGCGTCCTGGCGGCCGGTCAGGCGAGCGGCCGGCCTTCCGGCGGGGCGTCACCGATCCGGCGAACCGCCTGGGGACGGGTGGACGCGATCGCGCGCAACAGGCGCGCACGTTCAAGGGGCACGGCGGACATCACCGTGGCGAGGCTATGGGCGCGCCCATGGGCGCGGAACATCATGCGGGTCATGATCGACCTCCATCGGGTTTTGCGTGCGGGCCCGGCGGAAGGTCGATGGCGAACGGCGTTTAGCGGGCCGACTCCGTCGACCCCGTCAGGCCCATCCAATGGCAAGGGGGATAGTCGACGCCGGAGCGTCTACTGTCCTCGTCGCCGGACAAGGGACTAGATCGGGGCATTGTGATCCTGTTTGCGAATCGGCCACGAATGCGGCCGACGGGGCGCCCATAGCGCCCCTGCTGCCTGGATCAACCCCGAAAAGATCGCCTCAGGCGATCAGCAGTCCCGCCAGCGCCGCCGACATCAGGTTGGCCAGGCTGCCCGCGATCAGCGCGCGAATGCCCAGCCGGGCAATGGTCGGACGCTGATTGGGCGCCAGGCTGCCCGTCACCGCCATCTGGATCGCGATCGACGAGAAATTGGCGAAACCACAGAGCGCGAAGGTGATGATCGCCACGGTGCGCGGCGACAGCTGCGCCGCCTGTTTGCCCAAGTCGATATAGGCGACGAACTCGTTCAGGACGATCTTCTCGCCGAACAGGCCGCCCGCGATCCCCGCCTCGTTCCACGGCACGTTGAGCAGCAGCATGATCGGCTGGAACACATAGCCGAGCAGCGCCTGGAAGCTCAGCCCCGATATCCCGACCATGTCGCCTAGGCCGCCGAGCAATCCGTTGGCGAGCGCGACCAGCGCAACAAAGGCCAGCACCATCGCGCCGACCGCGACGGCCAGCTTCACCCCGGTCTGCGCCCCTTGCGCCGCCGCCATGATGATGTTGGCGGGCTTTTCCTCGTCATGGGACGCCTCGGGCAGGGGCTCGCCCGCCGCCCCCTCGCTGGGCAGCGCGGCAAGGCCCAGGCCGGGCCCGATCCGACGGCTGGCCGCCAGCCGGATGTCGCGCTCCTCCGCCGGCATGTCCTCCAGCGGCAACTCCCCCGCCGGCGGCTCGCGCCGGTCGGGCATGATGATCTTGGCCATCAGGATGCCGCCCGGCGCCGCCATGAAGCTGGCCGCGAGGAGATACTCGATCGAAATCCCCATCGAGGCATAGGCAGCCAGGATCGTTCCCGCGACGCCCGCCATCCCGCTGGTCATCACCGTGAACAGCTGCGCGGGCGAGAGTCCCGCCAGATAGGGGCGGATGACCAGCGGCGATTCGGACTGGCCGACAAAGACATTGGCCGCCGCGCAGAGCGATTCGACCTTGGACACGCCGATCACCTTCTCGATCGCCCCGCCCAGCCAGCGCACGACCAGTTGCATGATCCCCAGATAATAGAGGATCGAGACGAGCGCGGCGAAGAAGATGATGACGGGAAGCGCCTGGATCGCGAAATTATGGCCCAGCGGATCGGACGCCAGCGGGCCGAACAGGAACTTGGTCCCTTCATTGGCATAGCCGAGCAGCCGTGCGACCCCGCCGGACAGGGTCTGCAACACCCGTTTGCCCAACGGCACATAGAGGATGAGCACCGCGATCCCGGCCTGAAGCGCGAAGGCCGCGCCGACGACGCGCAGGCGAATCGCCCGGCGATCGGTGGACAGGGCGACGGCGATCGCCAGAATGACACAGATACCGGCGATACCGATGGCAAAATGCTTCATGCGCGCTGCTTAATTATCCCGCTTGGGGCGATGGACCGTGACGCGGCCCCCCGGCTGCGCGGGGTCGCATCATAGGCAAGGCCGTGGCGGACCGCTATAGTTTTGATCGCGGGGGAAATTACCGCCCTGTCCTGTCCTGCCCTGCCCGGTGACGGCGGCCTAGCCGGTCAGGCCCGCCGCCGTGGCGAGGCCCAGAAAGGCCAGGAAGCCGATCGAGTCGGTGGTCATCGTCACGAAGACCGACGACGCCACCGCCGGATCGGCGTCGAACCGCTCCAGCGTGACGGGCACCAGGACGCCGGCCAGCCCCGCTACCAGGATATTGGTCATCATCGCCGCCGCGATCACCCCGCCCAGCGCGGGGTTGCGGAAGACCAGGCTGACCCCCATGCCGATCACCACCGCCACCGTCGCGCCGTTCATCAACGCGACACGAATCTCGCGGATGATCGCGCGGGTCGTGTTGGACCGGGTGAGCTGGTTGGTCGCCAGCGCGCGCACCGTCACCGCCAGCGTCTGCGTCCCCGCATTGCCGCCCACGCCCGCGACGATCGGCATGAGCGTCGCCAGCGCCACCATCCGCGCGATCGTCCCCTCGAACGCCGCGATCACCGAGGAGGCGACCAGCGCGGTCACGAGATTGGCGATCAGCCAGCGGACGCGGCTCTTGTAGCTGTCGAGGATCGGCTCGTTGATATCGCCCTCGCCCGCACCCGACAGGCGCAGCACGTCCTCGCCCGCCTCCTGCTGGATGATGTGGACGATATCGTCGACGGTGATCATGCCGACCAGCCGCCCGCTGGCATCGATGACGGCGGCGGAGATCAGCGCATATTTCTGGAAGCGCAGCGCGACCTCTTCCTGATCCATGTCGACCGGGATCAGCGTCTGTTCGCGCTTCATGACGTCGCCGATGGCGATCTGCCCCGGCGCGCGCAGAATCCAGGATAGCTGGCAGGTCCCGATCGGCCGGTGCGCGGGGTCGACGACAAAGATTTCCCAGAAATCGGTGGTCAGCTCGTCATCGTCGCGCAGGAACTCGATCGTCTCGGCCACCGTCCAATGCTCGGGCACCGCGATCAGCTCGCGCTGCATCAGGCGGCCGGCGGATTCCTCGGGAAAGGACAAAGCCTCCTCGATCGCGGCGCGGTCGTCGGGGTCGAGCGCACGCAGCACCGCGCGCTGCTCATCCTCGTCCATATCCTCGATGATCGCCACCGCGTCGTCGGTGTCGAGTTCGGAAGCGATGTCGGCGACTTCATGCGGTTCGAGCGCCTGGATCAGCTGCTCGCGCACATAGTCGTTCATCTCGGCGAAGACGTCGCCGTTCAGCAGGTCGGCCGCCGCCCGCGCCAGGCTGACGCGGTCGTCGTCGGGCACCAGCTCGAACAGATCGGCGATATCGGCGGGGTGGAGCGGTTCGACCAGCGCGCGCACGCCCTCGTCGTCGCCCGCTTCCAGCGCCTCCAGCACGCTGCGCACATATTCGGGTTTCAGCCGGTCATCCTCGTCCAGCTGCGTTTCGGGCAACAGGGTCTCGGCTTCGAGTCCGGGGCGTTCGGTGTCGCTGATCTTGGCCTCCCCAGATGGACCATGCCGGAATTGGAACATGAACGCGGCATCACGCCTCTATCGCGAGGCTGTTGGATTTGCCAGCGGGCATGGGAATCCCTACCTGCGGGACATCAACCAAGGAAGACCCTTATGGCCGAGACTTTTTCCAAGCTGACCCTGACGCTGGAGGACGGCGATGTCGTCATCACCCTGCGCCCCGATCTGGCGCCCGAGCATGTCGCGCGCATCGGCGGCCTCGCCAATGACGGCTTTTACGACGGCGTCGTGTTCCACCGCGTGATCCCGGGCTTCATGGCGCAGGGCGGCGATCCGACCGGCACCGGCACCTCGGGTTCGGACAAGCCCAACCTGAAGCAGGAGTTCAACGCCGAGCCGCACGTGCGCGGCACCTGCTCGATGGCGCGAACCAACGATCCGAACTCGGCCAATTCGCAGTTCTTCATCTGCTTCGACGATGCGCGCTTCCTGGACCGCCAGTACACCGTCTGGGGCAAGGTCGAGAGCGGCATGGAGCATGTCGATGCGCTCCCCAAGGGCGAGCCGCCCCGCAACCCGGGCAAGATCCTGAAGGCCCGCGCGGAATAATCTCCGCCAGCCGGACAAAAAGGGGGGAGTCTCGGATAGAGGCTCTCCCCTTTTTCATGCGTCAGGCGTCGCGGAAGGCGGGGCGCCGCCGTTCCATATTGGCGCGCACCGCCTCATGGTGGTTGCTCCCCGCCATCAAGGCGACCTGCTCGGCGCTTTCCAACGCCAGCATGGCGTCGGGCGGGGTCGTCGCCATGGCGGCGAACAGCCGCTTGGCACTGCGCACCGCATCGGGGCTGCGCCCCGCGATCATCCGGGCCAGCGCCAGCGCCTCGTCCCGCGGATTTTCGACCAGCCGGGTGACGAACCCCGCCGCCAGCGCCTCGGCCGCGTCGAATTCGCGCGCGGTGTAGATCCATTCGCGCAGGCTATCCTCGCGCACGCCGCGCCACAGCGCGAAGCCGCCCATGTCGGGCACGATCCCCCAATGCACCTCGCGGATCGCGAACCGCGTCGCGGGATGGGCGAGCCGGATGTCCGCACCGGCCATGATCTGCGTGCCGCCGCCAAACGCCACGCCGTGGACCGCCGCGATCACCGGCACCGCCAGGGTGCGCCAGCCCCAGGTCACCTGCTGCACCCGATTGGCGGGCCCGACGTCCCGCGCCGCCAGGTCCAGCCCGGCCAGTTCGCCCCCCGCCATCGCCGCCATGTCGAGGCCCGAGCAAAACCCGTCCCCCTCCCCCGACAGCACCACCGCGCGCAGATCGCGCCGGGCCGCCAGCGTCTCGATGGCCTGCGCCAGCGCATCGAACATCCGCCCGTCAATGGCGTTCAGCTTTCCACCGCGAGCCAGCCGGACATCGGCGACCCCCTCCGCGACCGCGATCGTCACCCGATCTTCCATCCCGCTCTCCTTTTGCACACGCTTTCCCATCGTGTAGACCATCGGCCCATGGGGTTCGACATTGAACGCTTCGCCGCGATGGGCGGCTTTGGCGGCCATGGGCGGCATCTGGGGATGCAGTACCGGACGCATGGCGAAGACTGGGCGGAGCTGGCGCTGCCCTATGACCCGCGGCTGATCGGCGATCCGGCAAGCGGGGTCGTCGCCTCCGGTCCGATCGTCGCGATGATGGACATGGCGACCAGCCTGGCGGTCTGGCTGAAGCGGGGGAGCTTCGAGCCGCATGTGACGGTCGACCTGCGCGTCGACTATCTGCGCCCCGCAATGCCCGGACGGACGGTGATCGGGCGCGGCGAATGCTATCGCCTGACGCGCAGCATCGCCTTTGTCCGGGGAATCGCGCATGACGGCGATGCGGATGATCCGGTCGCGCATGTCGCGGGCACCTTCATGCGCCTGAACGCGGAAGCAAGCGCATGAGCGCGCCCCGCACCGCGATCGGCATGGACATGGTGCTGCCCCCTTATGCCGAGATGCTGGGCTGTTCGATCCAATGGGTCGACGGCCTGCCCGAACTGGTCATGCCGTTCGGCGACCATGTGATGGGCTGGCCCGGCCTGCTCCAGGGCGGGGCGATCGCCGGCCTGCTCGAAGTCGCCGGGATCGCCGCCCTCACCCATCGCCTGTCGCAGGAGGGGGCCGCACGGATCAAGCCGGTGACGGTGACGACCGATTATCTGCGCAGCGGGCGCGACCACCCGACCCGGGCGGTCGGCACCATCCTGCGCCTCGGCCAGCGGGTCGCCAATGTCGAGGCGACCGCCTGGCAGGAGGATCGCGACCGGCCGATCGCGACCGCCCGGCTGAACTACCGGATTCTGCGGGGCTAGGCTGTCCCGCCCTCCCTGGAAGACGATCTTGGCGTGCCCCCGAACCATCCCGGCGCAGGCCGGGGTGGCGCGCCAAGGAGAGGATAGATCAGGGGCGCAGCTCGGCCTGGGTCCTGGTCACGTTCCATCCGCGCAGCATCACGCTCGCCCGGTCCGCCGTGGCGGTGGGATAGCGTATCTCGATCACCCGCGTTTCACCCGGCAGCAGCGTGACGTAATTGTCGCTGAAATAGGCGGGCAGCACCTGTTCGCCATCCGCGTTCATCACGGTCAGCTTGGTCTCCACCGCCGGGACGGTGCCGCCATTGCTCAGCGTCACGCTCGCCACACTGTCATCGCCCTGGGCCTGGACCGTGGCGCTGGCTGTCACCGTCGCGGGCGGCATGGCGGTCATCGCGCGGTAGCCCGCATCGTCCTGCGCCTGCCAATAGCTGTTGGTCGACAGCAATTGGCCACCCGCATCCATCGCCTCCAGCCGCACCAGCGCGGGCCCGCGTTTCAGGATATTGGCGAGATCGAGCTGGAAGACGGGTGTCACCCCCTCGGCATTGGCGACGATCTTGGCCTCCTGATCGCCCAGACCATGGCCGTCGAGCGCGACGATCCGGGCCCGCACCTGCACCCCCTTCAGCGCGTCGCGCGTGTTGTTGACCAGCACGACCCGGTAATCGGGCAGGTTCATCTGGACATGGATCGGCTCGGCGGCCTTCTTCACGCCGTAAAAGGCGGCGTGCGTGTCATAGTCCGACGAGAAGATCTGCCAGGCGGAGGACGGCCAGGCGGGTTGCGTCATCCACAGCATCCGGCCCGAATTCTCAGTCCACAGGCCGGCATTCATCCCCTCGAAGATCGCGCGATAGGAGTCATATTCCATCATCTGCGCCTTGCGCTCGAAATCCTCGAGCCCGGTCGCCGCGCCGAACCGGCTTTCCAGCGCATCCATATAGGACTTCACCGCGCCGTTCCCGGTCTGGTGCCAGTCGTGATAGGCCCAGACATCGCCGATCGGCCAGCGATCCGCCTCGGCCGGGATGGTCCGCTTCCACGATTCAAGCGTGGGGAGCGACGGGGTGCCGACCTCGACCGAAAAGCCCTTGGCATGGGTGGTGAAATATTCGACCGGCGGCCGCCAGTTATACGGCCCCGACCCTTGCAGGTTCACCGCGTTGGAGGACGGCATATAGAGCCGCGTCCCGTCCTCGGCGCGCAACATCGTATCGAGCCCGGTATTGAGGATCGGCTGCGGCACGCCTTCGTTGCGGCCGAACCAGGCGACGATCGAGGGATGGTTGCGGAAATGGCGCACCACATCGGTCGCATTGGCCAGGAACAGCTGCGGGTCCTCCGCCTCCATATTATAGTCCTGGGTCGACTCCCAGAAGTCTGACAGGACCATCAGGCCATATTCGTCGGCCAGGTCGAAGAAGCTCTCCTCGGTATTCTGGCCGACCCAGTTGCGCACGATGTTCAGATGCGCGTCGCGGTGCAGCTTGAAATAGGGCTCCAGATGCGCGCGATCGACGCGCTTCATGAAGTCGTCCATGCCGATATTGCCGCCGCGCGCCGCGATCCGTACGCCGTTGATACGCAGGGTCAGATAAGGGGCGAGGCGCGGATCATCCTGCACCCTGGTCACCGCCGCCGACTGGTCGCCGCCCGGCGTGAAGCTCATCGCCCAGCCATTGCCCGCCTTGCGGATACCCGCATGGCTGGTGTCGATCACCTTCTGCCCCTGCCCGCGCACCCGGTTGAGGTCGAGCGTCACCCGCTCCAGATCGCCCTCGCCGTCGAACAGCGACAGGTCATAGGTCACCTGCCGCATCCCGAAGCGCAGCGCCTTCGAATCGGACAGCGCGCCATCGACCGCCGCCGTCAGGGCCAGAGCGTGCAGCGCGGGGTCGCCATAGCCATTGGGCCACCACAGCTTCGGATTCTTGACCGACAGCTGCGGGAATTCGGCGGGCGACAGGACGGCGCGGATCGTCTGGCCCGGCGCCACCGTCACCGGCTTTTCGACCACCACATCGTCGAACACCGCGCGCACCGTCGCCGTCACCGCCGCCTGGCCATTATTGGTCACGGGCACCGCGATCTCGACATCGGCGACCGAATTGTCGGGCTTGGGCAGCGTCGTCACCACCTGTGGGTCGCCCAGCACCGCCGGGCCGGTGGCGGCCAGCGTCACCCCCTGCCACAGGCCGGTGTTGCGATCGCGGACGCTGGGAATCCAGTCCCAGCCCTCGCTCGCGACGAAGGTCGGGCCGTCGAGCATCTGGACGCCGCCATTCTCGCCCACCCCCGCCGTCATCGACTCTTCGTGCGCGATACCGGGATGTGGCGGCGGCGCGACGCGCACGGCGATGGCGTTGCGTCCGGCCGCCAGCGTCACCGGGAAGCGGCCGCGAATGAACGCGCCCTTCATCGTCCCCGCCATCCGGCCATTGACCCAGACCTCGGCGGAATAGTTCACCCCGTTGAAGGTCAGCCACATCTGCCGCCCCGCCGCCTCGGCGGGCGTGTCGAACTCGGTGCGGTACCAGTAATCCTGCCGCGCCAGCGTCTCCGGAATGGCCAGATTGTTCAGCCCCACCGCCGGATCGGGATAGACGCCGCGATCGACCAGGGTGGTCAGCACCGTGCCCGGCACCGTCGCCACATACCATTTGCTGGCGTCGTAATTGCCCTGCGACAGGTCCGCGCCGCCGGGGCCGATCTTCGCCGCTTCGATCAGGCGCCAGCCATTCACCGCCCATTGGCCGGTCGCGGTGGAAACGAGCGCGGGGTCCTTCGGTTCGGGTCTGGGCGTTCCGCTGGTGGGAATGGGGGCCTTGGACTGGGGCAGGGTCCAGGCGTCCTGGGGAACGGTCTGCCCCTGCATCTGACGCGTCTGATAGGGCCAGCTCGGGCTGCCGGTCTGCAACGCCAGCCGCGCGGGATCGGGCGCACGCCGCGCGGCGACGCGGATGGCCAGCGGATCGACCACCTGCGACACCATGCGGAAATCGATCACCTTGCCCGCAAAGACCGGCTGGTAGCTGCGCGGCGCCAGCGTCGCCACACCCTGCACGGGGGCAAGCGACAGGCCGCGCTGCACCACCTGTCGTCCGTTCACGAACAGGCGGACGACCTTTCCGTCATAGCTGGCCGCGATATGGGTCCATTTGTTGCGGTCGGCATCGCCGCCCTGCACCACGCCCGCCTCGGTCACCAGCGCGGGCTGGCCATCGACCAGCGCGAGATAGCGGCGCGGGCCGCCGGTCGGGTCGCCAAAGCCGCCGACCAGCATCGTCGTCCCCTTGCCGGTCACGCTGCGCGGCTGGACCCAGGCGGACAGCGTCCAGTGAGGCGCCAGGACGGGGGTGGTCGTGATCGCCCGGCGATAGGCATCCCCCCCCTGCGGCAGGTCTGCGTTGATCGGTCCCAGCGGCACCGTTTCAGCGGACGGCGTCGTCTGGGCCGAGGCCGCCAAGCCCCAGCTCAGCGCCAGAATCGATGCCAGAGCCCCCATCGCCCTTGCCGCCGCCACGCTCATGCCCGCTCCCTTTTCGATCGTCGCCGGATAAAGCAAATCAAAAGCCGTAAAGTCAAAGCCCGGCTTGCCGGGCCCTGGCGGCCCTCAACGCCCGAAACGGTCGATCGCCTCACCGATCCCGTCCCACACCCGCGCCAGCTCTTCGGGCGTGATCGCATAGGGCGGCATGACATAGATGGTGTTGCCCAGCGGCCGGACGAGCAGATCCCGCTCGCGGAAATGCGCCTGAAGCCGGGGGCCGAGGTCAGACAGATAATCCTGCCCCGCGCCCAGCTCGAACGCGGCGATGGTGCCCAGGGTGCGCGGGTTGCGCACCGCCGCCCGCCCCGCGATTGCCGCCAGATGCGCGCGCTGGCGCTCCGCCAGCGTATCGATCCGCTGCCCGACCGGCTCCTCGCGCCAGATGGCCAGATTGGCCGCCGCCGCCGCGCAGGCGATGGGATTGGCGGTATAGCTGGACGAGTGGAAGAACTGCCTCGCCCGGTCCGTCTCCGACCAATGCGCCTGGAAGATCGCCTCGGTCGACAGCGTCACCGCCAGCGGTACCGCGCCGCCGGTCAACCCCTTGGACAGGCACAGGATATCGGGCACCACGCCGGCCTGTTCGCAAGCCAGCAGCGTACCGGTGCGGCCCCATCCGGTCATCACCTCGTCGGCGATGAACAGCACGCCGTGCCTGGCGCAAATCGCGCGCATCTCGCTCAGCGTCTCGGGCGCATAGAAGAGCATCCCGCCCGCGCCCAGCACCAGCGGCTCGACGATGAACGCCGCCGCGCCCGCCCGGCACGCCGCCTCCAGCGCGTCGAGCGTCGCCTGTACGTCGGTGGGATAGGGAATGGTCCCGACATCGAACAGCAACGGCGCATAAGGCCGGTTGAACACGCCGCGCGCGCCCACCGACATCGCGCCGATCGTGTCGCCATGATAGCTGTGTTCGAGGACCAGGATGCGGTGGCGCGGATCGCCCCGGTTGAGCCAATAGCCCAGCGCCATTTTCAGCGCGACCTCGACCGCGGTCGATCCCGAATCGGAATAGAAGACCCGGGTCAGCGCGGGCGGCGTGATCCGCACCAGCTCGGCGGCGACCTCTTCGGCAGGCTGATGGGTCCAGCCCGCAAAGATGATCTGGTCCAGCCTGCCCGCCTGGTCGGCGATGGCGGCGGCGATGCGGGGATGGTTGTGGCCGTGCGTCGTCACCCACCAGCTGGAGATGGCATCCACCACCGCGCGCCCGTCGACCGTGGTCAGCACCGCGCCGGCGGCGGAGGCGACCATCGGGATCGGCTCGCCCAGGCCATGTTGGGTAAAGGGGTGCCAGACGGGCGAGGTCATCGGAAATCCTCGATACGGAAATTCGCGGCAAAGGCCTCGGCCAGCGTCTCGCGATTCAGCCGGGTCAGGCGCGGCAGGCGGCCGAGCCGCTTCACCCCGCCGATCGCGGCGATGGTCGCCTCGCTATCCTCGACCGCATCCCCGACGAACGCGACCCCCAGCACGGCCACGCCGCGCGACCGCAGCGCCTCGATCGACAACAGGCTGTGATTGATCGTTCCCAACCCGGTGCGCGCGACCAGCACCACCGGCCGTCCCCAATGCGCGAACAGGTCGGCGAACAGCAACTCGCGGGTGACCGGCACCAGCACGCCCCCGGCCCCTTCCGCCACCAACGGCCCGTCGACCTGGGGCAGGGCCAGCCGGTCGAGACCGATCTCCACCCCATCGATCTCGGCGGCGCGGTGCGGCGAACAGGGCGTGTTGAGCCGATAGGCGCAAGACAGGACCGGACGGCCGCTAAGGCCCGCCACCGTCTCCGCATCGCCATGGCCCTGTTCGTCGGTGCCGGCCTGAACCGGCTTCCAATAGCTGGCGCCCAGCGCACCAGTCAGCGCGGCGGCGAAGACGGTCTTGCCGATTTCGGTGTCGGTGCCGGTGACGACGATGGCGCTCATGCCAGGACCTCTCGCAATGCCTCATCGAGCGCGACGATGTCCGCCGCCTCGACATTCAGGGTGATGGACAGCCGCAGCCGGGCCGCGCCGACGGGCACGGTCGGCGGGCGAATGCCGCGGATATCGAAGCCGCGCTCCTGCAATGCCGCCGCCGCACGCATCGTCCGGCCATTGTCGTGCAGGATCAGCGGCAGGATCGGCGTACCCTGCGCCAGCGCGCCATGGCGTGACAGCCGATCGCCCGCCAGCGCGATCCGCCGTGCCAGCGCCGCCCGCCGTTCGGGTTCGTCGGCCAGCATGCGCAGCGCCTCGCGCACCGCCCGCGCCATCAGGGGGGACGGCGCGGTGGAGAAGATGAAGCCACGCCCGCGATTGACCAGATAGTCGCGGACGATGGCCGGCCCGGCGACCAGCGCGCCTTCGCACCCCATCGCCTTGCCGCAGGTGTGCAGGCTGACGACCCGTTCGCCGGGATGCGACAGCCCCTGCCCCCGGTCGCCGAACACGCCGGTGGCATGCGCCTCGTCCACCACGATCATCGCGTCGTGCCGCTCGGCCACCGCCCGGAGTTCGGCGAGCGGGGCGGTGTCGCCGTCCATGCTGTACAGGCTTTCCACTGCGATCCAGGGCGTGCCCCGCCCCCCCTCGGCGCGCCAGTCGCGGATCGCCGCATCGAATGCCGCCGGATCGTTATGCGCCGCCGCCCGCGCCGTGGCGCGCGACAGGGTCATCCCCTCATGCATGCTGGCATGAACCAGCGCGTCATGGACGATCAGGTCGCCCCGTTGCGGCAGGGTCGCCAGGATCGCGACATTCGCGGCATAGCCGGAGGAAAAATACAGGCTCGCCTCCGCGCCGAAGAACGCCGCCGCTTCGGCCTCCAGCGCCTCATGTTCGGGGTGGTTGCCACGCAGCAGCCGCGATCCGCCCGATCCGACCGGCACGCCCTCGTCCACCGCCCGCGCAAGCGCGGCGGCGAGGCGCGGGCTGGCGGCGAGCCCCAGATAATCGTTGGAGGCGAAGTCGCGGCCCTTGCGCGGGGCCAGGGCCCGCCATCGGTCCCGCGCGGCCAGCCGGGCCAGGTCGGCGCGATGAAAGTCCAGCATCACGGTGTCCTAGGCTGCCTGTCTGTGCAGCGGAACCGCAAATTGCACATGGCGACCTTGCAGCCCCTCCGGGCGGCGATCGGCGGCATGCCCTTCAAGGAGGCTATATCACGCCTTTTCGAGCGTGCATTGCAACGGATGCTGGTTGGCACGGGCGAAGTCGATCACCTGCGCCACCTTGGTCTCGGCCACCTCATAGGAAAAGACGCCGCAGACCCCCACGCCACGCTGATGCACGTGCAGCATCACCCGCGTCGCTTCGTCCATGCTCATGCGGAAGAAGCGTTGCAGGCACAGGACGACGAACTCCATCGGCGTGTAATCGTCGTTGAGCATCAGCACGCGGTACGGGGTCGGCTGCTTGGTGCGCGAACGCGTCCGGGTCGCAACGCCCAGGCCATGACCGTCATCGTCGCCCTGGTCGGCGCCGCCGCCGGGCCCATTGCCCGTCCACGGGTCGGCCATCCCCATGGGATGGGTGAATATGTCGCTGTTCGGGGCCATGATGCTGCAAAATATGGCATGGCGGGGGGTGGGCACAAGTCCCCGCGCGATCCACGGACGATAAATCCCCGCGCTCGCCCCCGTGGTTCCGCCGCGCGCCCCAGCGGTGCAGAGCACGAACGGTTCAGGGCCCGGACGGTTCAGTGAAAGTCGCGCGAACGCGGAAGCAGGCGTACGTCACGTGGATGGACGCCGCGCGGCGCAGGGTCCCCACGCGGATCGTGCGAGCGGGTGGTGGCCGCCGGGATATCCTCCAGCCGGGCCAGCATCGCGCTGCGATCCTCCACCCCCGCCGTCATCAGATGGACGACGCCCTCCTGGCTGCGCTGCACGACGCCGTGGATCAGCATCAGCCGCGCGGCCATCACCGCGCGCCGGTTCACCTCGAAATCCCGCGCCCAGAGCAAGGCGTTGACGATCCCCGTCTCATCCTCGATCGTCACGAAGATCGCATTGCCCTTGCCCGGCCGCTGGCGGACCAGCACCACCCCGGCCACCTTGGCGCGCCGCCCGTCACGCAAATGGTGGAGATCGGCGGCGGACAACACGCCCTCGGCCGCCAGTTCGGCGCGCAGGAACGCCATGGGATGGCCTTTGAGCGACAGGCGGGTCGCGCGATAATCCGCCGTCACCTGTTCGGACAGCGCCATGGGCGGCAGCGCGGCATCGGGCTCCTCGGCCATTTCGGGGGCCTGCATCGCGGCGAACAGCGGCAATTGCGCCGATTTCATCCGCCGCGCCTCCCACTGCCCCTCGCGTCGCCCGCGCCCCAGCGAACGATAGGCGTCGGCTTGCGCCAGCAGGTCGAGCGCGCGGCGAGGGAGCCCCCCCCGGATCGCGACCGACTCGATGGCGTCATAGGGCGCGTGGGTCGCAATGGCATTGCCCCATTCCTCGCGGAACCCGTCGACCTGCCGGAAACCCAGCCGCAGCGCGAAGGCACCATCCTCGCGCCGTTCCAGCCGATTGTCCCAGCCGCTGCAATTCACATCGACCGGCCGCACCTCGACCTTGCCATTCTCGCGCGCGTCGCGGACCAACTGCGCGGGGGCGTAGAACCCCATGGGCTGCGCATTGAGCAGCGCACAGGTGAAGATCGCCGGCTGATGGCATTTCAGCCAGGCCGAGACATAGACCAGCCGCGCGAAGGACAGCGCATGGCTTTCGGGAAAGCCATAGGAGCCGAACCCCTCGATCTGCTTGAAGCAACGTTCGGCGAAGTCGGACTCATAGCCGCGCGCGACCATGCCGCCGACCATCTTCTCCCGGAAATTCTGGATGGTCCCGACATTGCGGAAGGTCGCCATCGCGCGACGAAGCTGGTTCGCTTCATCGGGGGTGAATTGGGCGGCCACGATCGCCAGTTTCATCGCCTGTTCCTGGAACAGCGGCACGCCATGGGTCTTGCCGAGCAATGCTTCCAATTCATTTGCCGGGCCATGATCGGGGTGGGGCGAAGGATAGGTCACCTTCTCCTTTTCCGCCCGCCGCCGCAGATAGGGGTGGACCATGTCGCCCTCGATCGGCCCGGGTCGGACGATCGCCACCTGCACGACCAGGTCATAGAATTCCTTGGGCTTCAACCGGGGCAGCATGTTGATCTGCGCACGGCTCTCCACCTGGAATACGCCGATGCTGTCGCCCTTTTGCAGCATCTTGTAGACGGCCGGGTCTTCGTCCTGCGCCAGATCGGTGAGGTCGGGACGCGGCAGCCCGTTCGCCGCCATCAGGTCGAACGCCTTGCGGATGCAGGTCAACATCCCCAGCGCCAGGATATCGACCTTCATGATCTTCAATTCGTCAATGTCATCCTTGTCCCATTCGATGAAGGTCCGCCCCGCCATCGCGCCGTTGTGGATCGGCACCGTTTCGTCCAGCCGTCCCTGCGTCAGGACGAAGCCGCCGACATGCTGCGACAAATGCCGCGGCGCGCCGAGCAGCCGGTCGACCAGCGTGCGGAGCCGCGCGATCTCGGGATTGTCGGGGGAAAAGCCGGTTTCGTGGAAGCGTTTCTCCTCGAACCGCTGCGAAAAGCTGCCCCAGACGGTGCTGGTCAGCCTTTGCGTCACATCCTCGCTCAGCCCCAGCGCGCGTCCCACCTCGCGCACCGTGCTGCGCGGGCGATAATGGATCACCGTCGCGGCGATGGCGGCGCGATGGCGGCCATAGCGTTTGTAGATATAGTCGATCACCTCCTCGCGCCGCTCATGCTCGAAGTCGATATCGATATCGGGCGGCTCCTTGCGCTCGGTCGAGACGAAGCGCGAGAAAAGCAGGTCGTGCTTGGTCGGATCGACCGAGGTCACGCCCAGGATCCAGCAGACCGCCGAATTGGCCGCCGATCCCCGCCCCTGGCAGAGGATGGGCGGGTCGAGGCTGCGCGCATGGCGCACCACATCGTGCACGGTCAGGAAATAATGGGCGTATCGGCACTCGCGGATAAGCGCCAGTTCCTCCTGGAGCGAGGCCTGCAACTTGGCCGGAACGCCTTGCGGAAACCGCTCCGCCGCGCCGCGCCGGACCAGGTCCTCCAGCCAGTCCTGCGCCTCCCACCCTTCGGGAACCGGCTCGTCGGGATATTGATAGGCGATATGGTCCAGCCGGAACGCGATCCGGTCGAGGATCGCCACGCTCTCCGCCACCGCATCGGGCCGGTCGGCGAACAGCCGCGCCATCTCGGCGGCGGGCTTCAAATGCCGTTCGGCATTGGCCGCCAACCGCCGCCCGCCATTGCGGATGGTCAGCCCTTCGCGGATGCAGGTCAGTATATCCTGTACCGGGCGGTCGTCGGGCGCGGCGAACAGCGCGTCGGCGGTGGCCAGCAAGGGCACGCCCCGCGCTTCGGCCAGCGCCGCCCGCGCCATCAACCGCCGCCGGTCCGCGCCGCCGCGGGGCATGGTCACGCCCAGCCATACCCGCCCCGGCGCCACCGCCACCAGCCGGTCGAGCGTCGCCGCCAGCCCCGGATCGGCGCGCCTGGGCGGCAGCATCGCGTCGGGCATCGGCTCGCAGGGCCGCGCCGAGGATTCGGGCAGCGCGATCAGCAACATTTCCTCGGCATGACGGGTCAGGTCGCCCAGCCCGAGGATACAGCCCCCTTTCCGTGCGCGCTTGTTGCCCAGCGTCAGCAACCGGGTCAGCCGCCCCCAGCCGGTGCGGTTGACCGGATAGGCGACGATGTCCGGCGTCCCGTCGGCAAAGACCAGCCGCGCGCCGACCACCAGGGTCGGCGGCGGCGGCCCACCGATCTCGTTCGCGGAGGCACATGCCTTTCGCCAGGCCCGCAACGCCCGCACCACCCCCGCCACGGTGTTGCGATCGACGATGCCGATGCCATCGAGCCCGAGTTCATGGGCCTTGGCGACCATATCCTCCGCCGGACTCGCACCATCCAGAAAGGAATAGTGCGTCGCCGCGACCAGCTCGGCAAATCGAGGCCCGACCGTCATCTACCCCCTCCTTTCCCTGCAAGAAGAGGTGGCAGCGTGAAACGCTGACGGAGGAGGGATGTCGCCGTCAGTGAGAATGATCGTCGCCAGCCGGGACACCCCTCCGGCTGCGCCACGCGCTGTCCCCTCCCATCGCAGGAGTTCATTGCCAAACCACCCGGACCATCCCGGCAAAGGCCGGGATCCAGTGGGGCAGGCGCTGGTACGTCGCTCCCATCGTGGCGTGACTGGACCCCGGCCTTCGCCGGGGTGGTGCGCGTATGGGGAAGGTCAGCCAGACCGTCGCCATCATATCCTTGCGGGTGCCCACGCTCCATCACGCGAACAGCCCATGGACATACCAGCGCGGCCGCTCGGTCTCGCTGTACAGACCGTGGCGGAAAATCCAGAAGCGCCGCCCGCGCACATCCTCCACCCGGTAATAGTCGCGGGTCGGCGGAGCCATGTCGGCACGCCGCCACCATTCGCCCGCGATCCGTTCCGGCCCCTCCGCCCGCGCCACGTCATGCATCCTGCGCCGCCAGCGAAACCGCGCGGGCGGCCCATCGGGCGTCTCGGCGGCGAGCGACTCGATCGGCTGGGGCGGGTCGAACAAATGGATGGGGCGCAGCGGCGGCTCCCCCGCCTCGGGCCGGGTCCATTCCGCCTTGGGGGGCGTCTCGGTCGCGGGCAGCAGCAATTCGGCCTGTTCGGGCATATGGCTGTCGCGCGGATGGATGCGCCGTACCCGATCGCGCCCCAGTCGCGTGCCCAGCCGGTCGATCAGCGCGACGACCTCCTGCCCCTTCGCCTCGCCCCCCTCCAGCCGCAACTGCACCGCGTCCAGCTTCTCGGCCAGCCCGACGTCCAGCCGGATCAGGTCATAGCCGAATCCGGGGTCCAGCGGATCGGCCAGCGCCTCGATCCGCTCGCGAAACAGGCGCAGCAGGACTGCCGGATCGCGGGTCGGCTGCCCCGTCTCGACGCGCAGGCCCTGCACCTCGCCATCGGCGCGGAACAGCCGCGCGTCCCAGCGGCGACCGCCCTCATGCCGCTCCTCCAGCATCCGCGCCGCCTCCCCCGCCAGATCCTCCAGCACGGCGAGCATATGCTCGGTCCTCGCCACCGGCTCGGCAAAGCGGCGCTCGACCCCGATCGGCGCGAGAACCACGCGCGGGGTCAGCGGGCTGTCCTCCTCGCCGGTCAGCCGCCGGAGCGCCGTCGCCGCGTCGCGCCCGAATCGCGCCGCCACCGTCGCCATCGGCCGCGCCAGCACGTCGCCGACCAGCTTCAACCCCGCCGCGACCAGCGCCGCGCACGCATCCTCGTCCAGTTCCAGCGCGGCGACCGGCAGGCGACGGATCGCTCCCAGCTCATCAGGCGCGGGCGCTCCGGCATGGCGCGCCAGCGCACGCGCCGCCTCGGGCGTGTCGCCATAGGCCAGCCGCACGGTGATGCCGCGCCGCGCCATTCGCGTCTCGATATCCTCGGCCAGTCCGCGTTCGCCGCCAAAGAGGTGATCGACACCCGCGCTGTCCAGGATCAGCCCCTGCGGCGGGTCGAGCGCCACCGCCGGGCTGTAACGGCGCGCGCCCTCGGCCAGCCGCTCCAGCCAGTCGGCATCGGCGGCGGGATCGTACGGAAAGACCGCGATGTCGGGCACCCGCGCGCGCGCATCGGCTAGGGTCAGCCCGACCGACAGCCCCGCCGCCACCGCCTGGCGATCGAGCGCGGCAAGGCGAATCGCGCCGCCCACCGATTCGGCAAAGACGATCGGCCGTTCGTCATCGCCGCCGACGAACAGGTGCGGACGGCGCGCCCGCAGCCGCTCGATCGGCAACCAGGGGAAGGCCAGCGCCAGATAGCGGCGCGGAATCGAAGCTTTGCGTGTCACGGTTCCACTCCACGCGCCACCGGGTGCCCGCGGGCCCTCCCCGACGGCGCAGCAATTCGAGATCGAAGGCGGGTGCCCCCGGTGCCCCGGCGGCCAACGCGCGCGACGGCGCGGACGCGACCGACCAGCGGGTGGCCGCCGCGCTGGGCACCACCCGTCCGCCGACGCGCAACATGATCATCACCACGCCCGACTCCTCGGCCGCCAGCATCAACCGGCGCGAGGCGGTCAGGTCGTAACCGGCCATCGCCCCCCACCCCTCGGCGATGACGGTGCCCAGTCCCGGGCAACGCGCGCCATCGGCGGCGGCGCGCAGCAGGGCCGGATCATCCGCGACCACCACCACGACCAGATCGGCGGGGTCGAGCCCCATCGCGATCAGCCCCGGCCCATGGAGTCGCCCCCCCTGCCGCTCGGCCGTTTCGGTCCGCAGCCACAGGACCGGTCGCGCGGCCGCGGCCAGCACGCAACCAATGGCAAATCCGGCGCCACTGGCCACCTCTCCCTCGGAAAGAACATGGATTTCATGCAGTTGTGCAGGATCCAGCCCTTGTCCCAGATCCCCCGCTCCAAAACCGTCGCCCTGCCCCGCCCGCGCGGTCAGGACGGCGGCGCGACGCAATCGATCGATCAGGGCGAGGGGGTCCTCCATATATGTTCTTGTAATGTTCCAGCGATCGAGTCGCCAGTCCGAAAAAATCGAAAAAAAGACTTGCCGGTTCGAAAACCCCCATCTATTAGCGCGCCTCACCCCGCCGGGACTTACCGGCCGGAACGCCAGAGCGGGCGTAGCTCAGGGGTAGAGCACAACCTTGCCAAGGTTGGGGTCGAGGGTTCGAATCCCTTCGCCCGCTCCAGCGACTTCATCGAAAGTCGCTCTTGTCGCCAGGCGACTGATCATCCCGTAGAGCCAGACCAGCATCGATCACACAGGCTGTGCTGCGTCGAAAAAGGCCCCGGCATTGAACCCCCGGCCCTCAACCAGGGGCTTTCGTCGTTCAGATCGGTTGCCCCTCCAGCAACATGCCTTCCCAAACCATCAGTTTGTCGAGCAGGCGGCGTTCAATGAAATGATCGGGCGTGGTGGCCGGATCCGCCATCACGTCTCCGCCAGCCCCGTTGCGAAAATCCAGGATGAGCCGAGCATATGCCTGCTGAAAATCGGCTTTCTCGCGCTCTTCTCGCCGCGCCGCATCGCAAACGCGCCAGAAAGCGGGATAGTCATGACCGTCTTCGTTCCCATAATTCCGGCCCAGATATTTCGGCCCGGTGCGACCGCCCCGAACCCAATCACGATGGCGCGCAGCCTTTCTGGCCAATCGGTCCCAGATATAGATGGGATCCTGCGGTCGGGCGAAGATCGCGATCTTGCTGGCGGCCGAGCTATATTCCCGCCGCCGTCCCCGCAGGATCGGCAGATTATGGGCAAGGCGTGGAATATCGACATGAGGGTCGAACATCGCGGCCGCGCGGGTCGCCATGATCGCCCCCGCCACACCCACCCGGTCCCAGGCGACGAACCGGGTCAATTGAAATGAAGACAGGAACAGGCGAACATCTTGATCCTCGACCTGTCCCAGGAACAGCCACAACCAATGCGTATCGGGATGATATCTCCGATCGACCCTTTGCGCCCTTGGGCAACACCAGCGGCGAACATCGCGTTCCGCGCGGGCCAGCAGAATCCTGCGATCATCATGGGCAAATGGCATATCGTTCCTCCCGCCCCGGGCGCTAAACCGCAGACGGAGTCCCCCATATCCGGGAAGATTCAGGATTGCCCCATACGCCACGGACCAGGAGCCCCCATGCCGATTCGCCCCGCCCTTCCCCAGGACGCCGCCGCCATCGCCGCGATCCTGATGCCGGTGATCCGCGCGGGCGAGACCTATGCGCTCGATCCGGCGATGCCGGAGGAGGCGGCGCTCTCCTATTGGCTGGGCGCGGACCGGGCAGGCTTCGTGATGGAAGAGGATGGCGCGATCCTGGGCACCTATTTCCTGCGCGCCAACCAGGCGGGCGGCGGGGATCATGTCGCCAATGCCGGCTATATGACCAGCCCCGCCGCACGTGGGCGCGGGGTGGCGCGGGCGATGGCGCGGCATTCCTTCGACGAAGCGCGGGCGCGCGGCTTTTCCGCGATGCAGTTCAACTTCGTGGTCAGCAGCAACGCCGCCGCCGTGCATCTGTGGCACGCGCTGGGCTTCGCCACGGTCGGCCGGGTGCCGGGCGCCTTTCGACTCCCGGCGCTGGGGCCGGTCGACGTCCTGGTGATGCACCGGACGCTATGAGCGATTATCCGGCGCGTGCGACCTGAAAGCCCGCAAAGGACTGGCTGACCGGCATCAGTTCGAGGCGGTTGATGTTCAGATGTTCGGGCAGTTCGGCGACCCACAACAAGGTGGCGGCGATATCCTCGCCGGTCATCGGGTGCGACCCCTGATAGAGGGCGTCCGACGCCGCCTGGTTGCCGCCGGTGCGCACCGTGGTGAACTCGGTTTCGACCATCCCCGGCTCGATCGAGGTCACGCGCACGCCCGTGCCGTGCAGGTCGGCGCGCAGGTTGAGCGAGAATTGCTTCACGAACGCCTTGGTCCCGCCATAGACGTTGCCGCCGGTATAGGGATAGGTTCCCGCCACCGAGGACAGGTTGATGATGCCGCCGCGCCGCGCGATCAGGCGCGGCAACAACCGGTGGGTGATGGTGATGAGCCCGTCGATATTGGTCGCGATCATGGTGCGCCACTGCGCCAGGTCGCTGTCCTGCGCGGGGCAGGTGCCCAGGGCGAGCCCGGCATTGTTGATGAGCAGGTCGATCTCTCCGAAATCCCCCGGCAGCGCGGCCAGCGCGGCATCGAGCGCGGCTTCGTCGGTGATGTCGAAGGCGAGCGGATGAAATACCTCGCCCAGTTCGCGCGCCAGCGTGTCCAGCCGGTCGGCGCGCCGCCCCGTGCCGATCACGCGCCAGCCGCTGGCGACGAAGGCCCGCGCCGCCGCCGCACCGATTCCGGCGGTCGCGCCGGTGATTAGGGCCGTCTTGCTCATCCGAATAGCTCCTTGGAATGATCGACCGCGCCATAGGCGCGGGAGGGCATCGGGCGCAAAGGGTCTTGGTCGCGGATGCGGTCCGATCGCGCCTTTCGCACTTCCGGGCTTTTCCCGGATGGCGTCCGCGCGCACGATCGGGCAGCATCGCGCATATGGATCGTAACAGGATGATCGGGGCCGGAGATACGGCGGCGCCAGCCCTTCCCGCGCCATCCTGTCCGTCCCCCTTCACCCGCGCGGTTGCACAGGCGCCGGAATTCCGCCCGATCCCGATCCCGCCCGTCGATGGGGCCGATGCCCCGGATCAGGTCCGCGTGCTGTACCCCGCTCCCGCCTCGGACGAGACCGATGCCGGAGGATGGCGGCGCGTCCGCTGGTGATACCCCCTTTGCGCGCGCCGGGCGCGACACCACATAGGCGGCTCCACCAGTCAGGACCGTCCATGCCCCGCCCCATCCGAATCGATTTCGTCTCCGATATTTCCTGTCCCTGGTGCATCATCGGGTTGCGCGGGCTGGAGATCGCGCTGGAACGGCTGGGCGACGCGGTGGCGGTGGACCTGCATTTCCAACCCTTCGAGCTGAACCCCGCCATGCCGCCCGAGGGCGAGAATATCGTCGCGCATATCGGCCGCAAATATGGCGCCACGCCCGAACAGTCGGCGGCCAACCGCGCCAATATCCGCGACCGTGCCGCCTCGGTCGGCTTCACCATGGCGATGACCGACGATTCGCGAATCTATAACAGCTTCGACGCGCACCGCCTGCTCCACTGGGCGGGAATCGAAGGCGGGCAATCCGCGCTGAAACATGCGCTGTTCGACAGCTATTTCACGCGCGGCGAGAATATCGCGGACCATGACGTGCTGATCGCCGCCGTCACCCGGGCCGGGCTCGATACGGAGGCGGCGCGCGCGATCCTGTCGTCCGACCGCTATGCCGCCGAGGTGCGCGAGGCGGAGCGGCTGTGGCAGGGGCGCGGGATCCAGTCGGTACCCGCGATCGTGATCGACCAGCGTTACCTCCTCTCGGGCGGCCAGCCCCCCGAGGCATTCGAGCAGGCGCTGCGCCAGATCCTGGCCGCCGAGCCGGCCCCCGAATCCGCCCCCACCGCCTGATCCCCTGCCGCCGAAAGGAACCCGTCCCATGGCCGACCGCCGTTATGCCAAGACCGAGGAAGCACTCGCGCGGCTGACTCCCGAACAATATTATGTGACCCAGCAGAGCGGCACCGAGCGTCCCGGCACCGGCGAATATCTGAACACTCGCGAACCGGGCCTGTATGTCGATATCGTCTCGGGCGAGCCGCTCTTCGCCTCGGCCGACAAGTTCGATTCGCATTGCGGCTGGCCCAGCTTCACGCGGCCGATCGCGCCCGCCCATGTCAGCGAGTTGCGCGATACCACCCACGGCATGATCCGTACCGAAGTCCGTTCGGCGCATGGCGACAGCCATCTGGGCCATGTCTTCCCCGACGGCCCGCGCGATCGTGGCGGCCTGCGCTATTGCATCAACTCGGCCGCGCTCCGCTTCGTGCCGCTGGAGCAGATGGAAGCCGAGGGATATGGCGACTATATCGCCCAGGTCGAACGCACCGTGGACGAGGCGTGATTCCCTGTCTCCCCGCTCAAGGGGGAGACGAGCGGGATGCCCGACCGGCCGTTCGCCGAACCCCGCCATGCCGCCATGCCGCCATGCCGCCATGCCGCCATGCTGGGCCTGACGGCCACCCTGCCGCTATAGCCGCTTCGATTCACGACCCGTTCAATCCGTTTCGCACAGAGACGAGCGCGCACGACAGGAGTTTTGCATGATCCGTTCGACACTGGCGCTCGCCCTGGCGGCGCCGACCACCCTGGCTCTCGTCGCCGCGCCGGTGCCCGCCATGGCACAGGCGAGCGGTGACCTGGCCGACGTGCAGCGTCATCTGCAATCCGTGACCACGATGACCGCCGACTTCACCCAGACCGATCGCACGGGCAAGGTGCTGACCGGCTCGCTGACCATGAAGAAGCCGGGCCGCATCCGCTTTCAATATGAAAAGGGCGTGCCCTTGCTGATCGTCGCCGATGGCGGCGCGCTGACCTTCATCGATTATTCGGTGCGGCAGGTGCAACGCTGGCCAATCAAGAATTCGCCGCTCGGCGTCCTGCTCGATCCCAGCCGGGATATCGGCCATTATGCCAGGATCGTACCTTCGGCCGACTCGCGCCTGCTCTCGGTCGAGGCGAACGATCCCAAGCATCCCGAATATGGCAAGATCACCCTGGTCTTCGCCCGCGACGCCGGCGCGCCGGGCGGCCTGATGCTGCAAGGCTGGGTCGCGCTGGACAGCCAGAACAACCGGACGACGATTCGCCTGTCCAATCAGCGGTTCGGCGTGCCGGTCGACGACAAGGCGTTCCGATTCAACGACCCGCGGAGAGGGGCGAGCCGAAACTGAACGCGGGCGGGCCGTTTCATTCATCCGCGCGACAGCTTTCCTGCCGTATCAATCCCTTGCGGTCGAGGGGCATCCGAGATTCCCCCCTGTTGCTCGGATAGCAACCCTCTTCCCGCCTGCGTGACGAACGCCAGGTCGGCCCTCGCTCCATGCCCCCGGAGTGAGGGCCTTTCCTGTTCGGCGGGACGGGCGCCGATCGGTTGACCCCGGTAACCTTGTCTCCCCCCCGGCCCGCCGCTACATCGCTCCCCGTGAAAATCGCCTCCTGGAACATCAATTCGGTGCGCTTTCGCGCCGCCATCGTCGAGCAATTCCTGACGGAAGCCGCGCCCGACATCCTGTGCCTTCAGGAGACGAAGGTGGTCGATACCGACTTCCCCTTCGATCTGTTCCGCACGCTGGGCTATGAGCACATCGTCATTCATGGCCAGCGGATGCACCACGGCGTCGCCATCGCGTCGCGCGTGCCGATCGTCGAGGATGACCGTTTCGACTGGCAGGCCAATGCCGAGGCCCGGCATGTCGGCGTGCGGCTGCCGAACGGCGTGCGCCTCGAAAATGTCTATATCCCGGCGGGCGGTGACGTGCCCGACCGCGCGGTGAATCCGAAATTCGGGCAGAAGCTCGATTTTCTTGGCCGGATGACCGAATGGTCGGGCGCGCTCGACTGTCCGACGATCCTGACCGGCGATTTCAACATCGCGCCGCTCGAATCGGACGTGTGGAGCCACAAGCAGTTGCTCGACGTGGTCAGCCATACGCCGATCGAGGTGGAGACGCTGGCCAGGCTTCAGGCGTCGAACGACTGGGTCGATCTGGGCCGGCATTTCATTCCCACGCCGCAGCGGCTCTATACCTGGTGGAGCTACCGCGCGAAGGACTGGGCCGCATCGGATCGTGGACGACGGCTGGACCATATGTGGGCAACGCCCGATATCGCCGCCAGGGCGGTTGCGCACCAGGTGTTCGAAGGCTGCCGCAGCTGGCTCAAGCCGTCCGACCATATCCCGATCATGACGGAATTCGATTTTTGAGCGCCGATCCGAACGCCCCTGATGCACGCGCGGCGGCGCGCGCGGTCGATGCGCTGCGGCGGGGCTGGCCGATCGCGATCGACGGCGTCGCGCTGCTCGCGGTGGAGACGGCGGATCCGTTGCGGCTCGCCGCCTTCGATCCGGGAGCACGGGCGCCGATCCTGATCTCGTCCGGGCGCGCGGTGACGCTGAAGCTCGCCAACCAGGCCGAGGCGGCCGACCCGGATGCGCCGGTGCTGGTCGAACGCGGGCCCTGGATCGACTTCGCCGCCGCGACCGCGCTGGCCGATCCGCAATTCGATCTCGCGACGCCGCTCAAGGGGCCCTATCGCGCATTACCGCTATCCGACCCCGCCCGATCCAATTCCCCTCTGCCCGATCCGGCGATCGCGGCGGCGGCGGTGCGCTTCGCCCGGATCGCGGGGATCTTGCCGGCCTTCTTCGTCGGCGGGACCGGCGTGGAGGCCAGCCTGTCGATCACCGACATCGCCGCGCATGAAAATGCCGGGGCGCTGGCCATCGCCACCCGCGCGCGCCTGCCCGTCGCGGGCGCGGAACAGGCCGAGATCGTCGCCTTTCGCTCCCCCCATGCGGCGGGCGAGCATGTCGCGCTGCTGATCGGCCAGCCCGACGGGCATCCCCCGCTGGTCCGGCTGCACAGCGAATGCCTGACCGGCGATGTGCTGGGCAGCCTGAAATGCGATTGCGGGCCGCAGCTTCATGCCGCGATCACCGCGATCGCCACATCGGGCTGGGGCATATTGCTCTATCTGCGACAGGAGGGGCGCGGCATCGGGCTGGTCAACAAGCTGCGCGCCTATCAGTTGCAGGACCAGGGCTTCGACACGGTCGACGCCAACACCCGGCTGGGCTTCGCGATCGATGCGCGCGATTTCGGCGTGGCGGCGCGGATGCTGTCCCTGCTGGGTCAGGACAAGGTTCGGCTGCTGACCAACAACCCCGCCAAGGTCGCGGGGCTGAACGCCGCCGGCGTCCAGGTGGTCGAGCGGGTCGCCCACAGCCTGCCGCCCAATCCGCACAATGAACGCTATCTGGCGACCAAGCGCGACCGGACCGGGCATCAATTATAGCGGCACGAAGGCGGGGGCGACCATCCTCCGGCCTCGTCGTCACCCCGCTCCGATCGCCAATTCGCGCTGCACCGCTGCATAGTCCGGGGCGATCGCCGCCACGCCGATCGCGCGCAGCCGCTCGTCATGCCCGGCCGCGCAATGCGTGCCCATGCACATGCCGATGACATAGCCACCGCTCGCCACCGCGCCGGTCGCACCGACGGGCGAGTCCTCCAGGATCGCGCAATCCCCAATCGCCACGCCCAGCCGGTCGGCCGCGTAGAGATAGAGGTCGGGCGCGGGCTTGCCGCGCGCGACATGCTCGCGGCCGCTATAGATATGATCGCCAAACGCCTCGCGCAGGCCCAGATGGCGCAGGTGGCGGTCGATCCACCGCGTCGGGCTGGACGAGACCACCGCCTTGGGAAAATCGGCGGGCAGCGAACGGACGAAATCGACCGCCCCGGCGATCGCCGCGACACCCTCTTCCATCGCGCGGAGATCCTCCTGCCGACGCGCCTCATGGAAATCGTCGGGCAGCGCGCGGCCGATCCGGCTTTCGATCGCCGACAGGAAATCCTTGCCAGCCAGCCCCATATAATGGTGCATCGCCTCTTGCGGGCTATGCGGATGGCCGTTCGCGGTCAGCCATTGGGCGAGATGCCGGTTGCCCTCATATTCGCTGTCGATCAGTACCCCGTCGAAATCGAACAGCAGCGCGGCGAAGCGGCTCATGTGCGGGCCCCGAACAGCGCGCTGCCGACGCGGACATGGCTGGCGCCCAGCATCGCGGCGACCTCATAATCCTCGGACATGCCCATGCTGAGCTTTGCCAGCCCCATGTCACGCGCCATCTTGGCAAGGAGCGCGAAATAGGGCGCGGCATCGACGCCCTGCGGCGGGATCGCCATCAACCCGATGATCGGCAATCCCGCGGCGCGCGCCGCCGCCAGCATCGCGGGGGCATCGGCGATGGCGCAGCCGCCCTTCTGCTCCTCCGCACCGATATTGACCTGAAGGAAGCAATCGAGCCGCCGCCCGGTCTTCTCCATCGCCTCGGCCAGTGCGGCGATCAGCGAGGGGCGGTCGACCGTGTGGATCACGTCGAACACCACCACCGCATCGGCCGCCTTGTTCGACTGCAACTGGCCGATCAGATGGAGTTCGACGCCCGGATAGGCCTCCCGCAGGGCGGGCCATTTCGCCGCCGCCTCCTGCACGCGATTCTCACCGAAGACCCGGTGCCCGGCCTCGAGCAGCGGGCGAATCGTATCGGCGTCATGCGTCTTCGATACCGCGATCAGGATCGGGGTCGCGTGATCGCCCAGCCTGGCGGCGCGCCGCAACTGGGTGGAGACAGTGGAAAGGCGGGAAACGCTGTCGTCGGTCATGCCCCGCGCTATAGTCCCGGCAATGGCCGACCGATACCCCGTGACATGGCTGATGACCGACGAGCGGCTGGGCGACGGGCTTTGGGCGGCGCTGCGGCGATTGCCGCCGGGGTCGGGCGTGGTGTTCCGCCACCATGCCACGCCCCCGGCGGCGCGGCGCGCGATTCACCGACGCGTACGGCGAATCGCACAGGCGCGGCGGCTGGTCCTGCTGGTCGCGGGTGGCGGTTTGGCCGGAAAAGGTGTACACGGAGACGAGGTGCACAAGGACGGCCGCATGCGCGGACTACACAGTTGGCCCGCGCATGATCGGTGCGAGGCGATGGCGGGATGGAAGCGGGACGCCGACCTGCTCTTCGTCTCGCCGCTCTACCCCACGCGCTCGCATCCGGGGGCGCCCAGCATCGGTCCGGCCGCCGCCGCGCGGATCGGGCGCGGGCTGAACCTGCCGATGATCGCGCTGGGCGGAATGGACGCCCGACGCTTTCGCCGGTTGCGCGGACGATTTCACGGCTGGGCGGCGATCGATGCGTGGCAGGAGAACCATGAGTCCTGATCGCGTCAACCGCCGGTCATCTCACCCGCTTATAGGGCGTCGCATGCAGGAAGGACCGCCACGACCATGATTTCGCTGATCCTGACAATGGCCATGGCGACGCAAGCCCCGCTTCCCGCAGGGCTCGCGGCGTTCATTCGCGACAAAGCTCTATCCCGCTATGACTATGCCCTGACCGATCTGAACGGCGATGGTCGGGCGGAGGCGCTGGTCTATGCGATCGCCTCGACCGAGGGGGGTGGTGCAGCGAATTATTGTGGTTCGGGCGGATGCGAACTCTACGTCCTGTCGCTCAGGCCCAGAAACTATACCGTGATTTCCGCCATCAGCATCACCCAATTGCCCGTCCGGGTCCTGCCCACCATTACGCATGGCTGGCATGATCTGAGCGTAGGGGTGGCAGGCGGTGGCATTGCTCGCGGCTATGATGCGCGGCTGCGGTTCGATGGCAGGCGCTATCCCACCAATCCCAGCATGCCGCCTGCCCGGCGCCTGAAGAAGCCGGTTCGCGGCACGATCGTCATCGCGACACAGGGCAAATGATCCGAGGACATCGATAAACCATCCGCAGCCCCCCGCGGACGAACAGGATCAGAAGCGGAATGCCGTCCCCAGATACACTGCCTGGCTGTTGCGGCGATCATCGTCGAGACGCGACAGGCGCTCGCGATCCGAGCGATAGCGGACGCCCGCCGTCACATCGAGATTGCGCGTCAGCGAATAGGAACCGCCCATGTCGAGCGAATAGCTGGACGGCGTATCGATCAGCTTGGTCACACCCTCGATCGGGCGATCGGCCGAGGCCTTCAGGCGACCGGTAAAGCGGTTGGCGGTGTAGCTGACCGCCACATCGGCGCTCTCGCGGCTGCCCGGCAGACCCGCCATGTCGACCCGGGCGACATCACCCGACACCGCCAGACGCTTCCAGCCGACCGCGACGCCCAGATTATAGGAGATCGGGGCCAGTCCAACGGTCGGCGCGGTGGCCGAGGCGATGCGTTCGTCATTGGTGCGGCTGCTCCGCGCGCGGACCGCCACCGTGACCGCGCGGCTGACGCCACGCTGGCTTTCGGCCGGGGTGAAGCGCAGATCGCCCGCGTCCAATCCGCTGCGCGCGAACACCGCCGCGAGTCGCGGATCGGCCGCCGCCGGCGTGAACCCGCCGAAACCACGCAGCAATAGCGAGCGCCGGGGGGCATGGCTGCCCTGGTCGGTCGCGCCGATGGCGGGCGCGACCAGAGCCGTCGTGGCGGCCAGCGCCCCGATTGCAATCCCGATCACCACACGCCCGAACGACACGGTCAGCCCCTTTTTTCCCGCGACCCTTTTCAAGATCGCTCCTAACATGGAATCGGACCTGAGCGATCCCATTGTTGCCGCCCCCGATGCGAATCTTGCCGGACTGTTGCCCATGGTCCACAGAATCGGCAGGACGCACATGCGCTTGCCGGGGTGGCAGGGCGCCTGTAGAGGCAATAGGCAACCCTTATTCCCAGTCAGGATAATGCCGATGCTTCGCCGTTCCGCCACCGCGTTCGCGGTAATCGCCGCCCTGTCGCTCGGCGCCTGTGCCGGCAAGAAGGACCGCCCCCAGGCTGATCTGGCCGCCTCGAAGATCACCACGATCGGCGTCAATTCCTATCTGTGGCGCGCCAGCCTCGACACGCTCAGCTTCATGCCGCTGGTGCAGACCGATTCCAACGGCGGCGTGATCGTCACCGACTGGTACATCAATCCGCAGGTGCCGACCGAGCGGATGAAGGTCACCGTGGCCATTCTCGACCAGGATCTGCGCGCCGACGCCCTGCGCGTCGCCGCCCTGCGCGAGGTGAATCGCGGTGGCCAGTGGGTCGCCGCACCCGTGGAGGCCGCGACCATCCAGAAGCTGGAAGACATCATCCTTACCAAGGCGCGCGACCTGCGCCGTGCCTCGGTCACCAAGTAAAAAAGACGAGAAGAATGGCCTCGCGTTTCAACGCCCTGAAATCGGATTCGACCTGGCAGCGGATCTGGGAGGAGCGGCGCACCTTCGCCGCCGACGATCATAGCACCAAGCCACGCAGCTATGTCCTTGAGATGTTTCCCTATCCTTCGGGGCGCATCCATATGGGGCATGTCCGCAACTATACGATGGGCGACGTGCTGGCCCGCTATCGGCGGATGATCGGGCATGAGGTGCTCCACCCGATGGGCTGGGACGCGTTCGGCATGCCCGCCGAGAATGCCGCGATGGAAAAGGGCGTCCATCCGGGCGGCTGGACCCGCGACAATATCGCGACGATGAAGGCGCAGTTGAAGCGGCTGGGCTTCGCGCTCGACTGGACGCGCGAGATCGCGACCTGCGAGCCCGATTATTACGGGCATGAGCAGGCGCTGTTCCTAGACCTGTATGCCGGCGGGCTGGTTTACCGGAAAGAATCGGCGGTCAACTGGGACCCGGTCGACATGACCGTGCTGGCCAATGAACAGGTGATCGACGGGCGCGGCTGGCGCTCGGGCGCGCTGGTCGAGAAGCGCAAGCTGAACCAGTGGTTCCTCAAGATCACCGACTTTGCAGACGAGCTGCTGGAGGGGCTGACCAGCCTTGAGCATTGGCCCGACAAGGTGAAGCTGATGCAGGAAAACTGGATCGGCCGCAGCCAGGGCCTCCAGTTCCGCTTCGCGCCCGTCGCGCCGTTCGCGACGCCGATCGACGTCTATTCGACCCGCCCTGACACGATCTTCGGCGCCAGCTTCGTCGCGATCGCGGCCGATCATCCGATCGCGCGCGAGTTGGGCCAATCGAACCCCGACGCCGCCGCGTTCATCGAACGCTGCAAGGCGGGCGGCACCACCGCGGCCGAGCTGGAGACGCAGGAAAAGCTGGGCTTCGACACCGGCTATCGGATGCTGCATCCGATGGACGCCAGCATCACCCTGCCCGTCTATATCGCGAACTTCGTGCTGATGGATTACGGCACCGGCGCGGTGATGGGCGTGCCTGCGCATGACCAGCGCGACCTCGATTTCGCGCGCAAATACGGCCTGACCGTCACCCGCGTCGTCGCCGATGGCGATAGCGTCGATCCCGTGTTCGAGGGCGACACCGCCTATACCGGCGCGGGACGTTTGGTGAATTCGGGTCCGCTCGATGGGCTGGAGGTAGAGGCCGCCAAGGCCACCGTCATCGCCCGTGCCGAGGGCGAAGGCTGGGGTCAGGGCCAGACCGTGTACCGCCTGCGCGACTGGGGCGTCAGCCGCCAGCGTTACTGGGGCACGCCGATCCCGATCGTCCATTGCGAGACTTGCGGCGCGGTGCCGGTGCCCAAGGACCAGTTGCCGGTCACGCTGCCGGAGGACGTGACGTTCGACGTGCCGGGCAACCCGCTCGACCGGCATCCGACATGGAAGCATGTCGACTGCCCGACCTGCGGCAAGCCCGCCCGGCGCGAGACCGACACGCTCGACACCTTCGTCGATTCGTCCTGGTACTTCATCCGCTTCGCCAGCCAGCCCAGGGATCGTCCCTTCGACCCTGAGGTCGTCAAGAAGTGGCTGCCGGTCGGCCAGTATATCGGCGGCGTCGAGCATGCGATCCTGCACCTGCTCTATGCCCGCTTCTGGACGCGTGCGCTCAGGCATATCGGCCTGATCGACGTGGCCGAACCGTTTGCGGGGCTGTTCACGCAAGGGATGGTCACGCACGAAAGCTACAAGTCCTCGGACGGCCGCTGGCTCGCCCCCGGCGAGATCCGCGACGGCATCGAGATCGCGACGGGTCAGCCAATCACCGTCGGCCGCGTCGAGAAGATGTCCAAGTCCAAGAAGAACACCGTCGATCCCGAACCCATCGTCGATCAGTACGGCGCGGACGCGGTGCGCTGGTTCATGCTGTCCGACAGCCCGCCCGAGCGCGACCTGCCCTGGTCCGAATCGGGGATCGAGGGTTCGTGGCGCTTCGTCCAGCGGCTGTGGCGTCTGTTCGACGGATCGGAGACTGCCGAGGGCGAGGACAAGCCGCTCGCGCGTAAGCTGCACCAGACTATTGCGGGCGTCGCGGCGGATATCGAGGCGCTGGCCTTCAACAAGGCGGTCGCCAAGCTGTACGAACTGGTCAACGCCATCGAAAAGGCCAAGCCATCGGCGACCCGCGTCGAGGCGATCCGCACCACCATGGTGCTGGTCGCCCCGATGGTCCCGCATCTCGCCGAAGAAGCCTGGGCCGGCATGGGGCAAGAGGGCCTGATCGCCGACGCCGCCTGGCCGATGGTGGACGAAAGCCTGTTGGTCGAGGACGAGGTGACCGTCGCGGTGCAGGTCAATGGCAAGCTGCGTGACACGCTGACCGTGGCCAAGGGGCTGTCCAAAGATGTATTAGAAGCGACCGCGCTGGCGTCGGACAAGATCGTCCGTGCGCTGGACGGAGCCACGCCGAAAAAGGTGATCGTGGTGCCCGATCGTCTGGTAAACATCGTCGCATGACGCGCCCCCTTCCCCTCCTCGCCGCCGGTCTGGGACTGGCCCTGGCCTTGTCAGGCTGCGGATTGCACCCGCTTTATGCCGGGGGCAGTTCGGGTACGGTCGCACAGGCCATGTCGGGGATCGAGGTCGCGCCGATCGAGGGGAAGGCCGGGTGGCTGATGGCCAATGCGCTGCGGGACCGGCTGGGCAATGGCCAGACCAGCGGGGCGCGCTATCGCCTCGACGTGAAGCTGGACGATCAGATTCGCGGCCTTGGCGTCCGGCGTGACGATTCGGTGGTGCGCGAACGGCGGATCCTCCGCGCGCGCTATCAACTGGTCGACCAGACGAGCAACGCGGTGCTGGTCGACTCGACCGCCGGATCGGATGCCGGCATCGACGTCGTCCGCTCCGAATATGCCACCATCGCGGCGGAAAACACGGCGCTGGAGCGGCTGTCGGTGATCGTCGCCGATGAGATCGTCGCGCGGCTGGCCACCTATGCGCGGTCGCGCTCCGGTGAGACGATGGCCCCCGCCCGACCGTGACCGGGCGTCAGCCGTGAAGGCCAGCGCCAATCAGATTCGCCAGGCGCTGGGGCGTCCCTCGGCCGATATCCGCCTCTATCTGCTCCACGGCCCCGATGAAGCCGGGGCAGCCGATCTGGCGCGGATCCTCGCCCAGGCCATGGGGTCGGATGCCGAGCGGATCGACCTCGATTCCGCGACGCTGAAGACCGATCCTGCGCGCCTGACCGACGAAGCCGCCTCGCTTTCGCTGTTCGGCGGTGCGCGCCATATCCGCATCGGCAGCGTCGGCGAGGAAGGTCTGGCGGCCTTCACCGCGCTGCTGGAGGCCGAATCGGCGGGCAATCCCGTCGTCGCCATCGCCCCGTCGGTCAAGACGACCGCCAAGATCGTCAAACTGGCGATCGATTCGCCGCGGGCCATGGCCTTTGGCTGCTATGCGCCCACCGCGGCGGATGCCGAACGACTGGCCGCGACGATCGCCGGTGAGATGGGATTGGGACTGGGCCCCGGCCTCGCGACACGGCTGGTCGAGGCGACCGGCGCGGACCGGGCGGTGATGATCCGCGAACTGGAAAAACTGTCCCTCTATCTCGACTCCGCGCCCGATCGCCCGCGCGAGCTGGATCACGCCGCAATGGACGCTGTCGGTGCCGATCTGGGCGAGGCCGAGATGGGCGATGCGGTGGAAGCCGTGGTCGAGGGGCGCGTCGGTGATCTGGGCGGCGAACTGGCGCTGCTCGACGAGGGCGGGGCCTCCCCCATTCCCTGGTTGCGCGCGCTCGCCCGGCGGCTGATCGCGCTGGCCGAGATGCGCGCCGATATCGACAAGGGCGAGCCCGTCGATGCGGTCATGAAACGCCACCGCGTCTTTTTCCGCGACGAGGCCCGGACCGCCAGGGCGCTGCGCCGCTGGACCCCGGCGATGCTGGCCCGGGCGCTGGCGCGAATCCGTGCCGCGGAACGTGCGGTGATGGCGCCGGGCAATGCGGGCGCGGTGCTGGCCGAATCGGAGGTGACGGTCATCGCGCAAGGCATTGCCCGGCGGAGCTGATCCCCCGCGGCCCTTCGAGCCTGGACGAGGAGAGGAATAGGGCCTGAAACGCACCGCGCTCCACGCCCTTGTCCATCAGAAATCGAATAGAAACTGCGCCGCATCGATCTCATCATCGAAGCGGGCCGGGGTACCCCTGTCGTTAGGGCGGTCGTTACCCCTTCAAATGCCCTCACCGGTCAGGCGCTGGCACACCATGTCGAGCTGATCGAGCGTCGAGTAGCTCAGGGTCAGCGTCCCGCCCTTTTCGCCGTGAACGATCTTCACCGACAGGCCGAGCAGGTCGGCGAGCTGATTTTCGAGCGCCGCGATATCCGCATCGGCCGGATCGGCCCCCGCGCCCGGCCCCATGCCCTTTTCGCCGCCACCATCGCCCGATCCCGGCTTGCGCCCGCCGCCCTTCGCCTCGCGCGTCAGTTTTTCCGTCTCACGGACGCTCAGGCCGCGCGCGATCACCTGATCCGCCAGCGCTTCGACCTCCTCCGCGCCGAGCAGCGCGCGCGCATGACCCATCGACAATGCGCCGGTAACGACCTGATGCTGCACGGTGTCGGGCAATTCGAGCAGGCGCAGCAGATTGGCGACATGGCTTCGCGACTTGTGGACGATCTTGGCCAACGCTTCCTGCGTATGGCCGAACTCGCCCGCCAGGCGCTGATAGGCCTGCGCCTCTTCGATCGCGTTCAGATCCTGGCGCTGGATATTCTCGATCAGCGCGATTTCGAGCGTCTGCGCATCGTCGAACTCGCGCACGACGACCGGCACTTCGTGCAGCCTTGCGCGCTGTGCCGCGCGCCAGCGCCGCTCACCCGCGACGATCTGATAATCCTTGCCATGCGGCCGCACGACGATCGGCTGGATCAGCCCGCGTGCCGCGATCGACGCGGCCAGTTCGTCCAGCGCGGCTTCATCGAAATGACGGCGCGGCTGATCGGGGTGCGGCGACATCGCGCCCACCGGCAGCAACCTGACGCCACCGGACGGGGATTGCTCACCCTGACCGATCGGCGCCTCCCGCGCCATGTCGCCCAACAGGGCATTCAACCCGCGTCCCAGACCCGGACGCGGACGCTTGGCCGGTTCCATGCTCACGCTGCCGCCGCTCCTGGCTGGGTATTGAGCGGCAGACGCGCGATCAGCTCGCGCGCCAACGCGATATAGGCCTGGCTCCCCACGCAGCGATGATCATAGATCAGCGCGGGCAGGCCATGGCTCGGCGCCTCCGACAGCCGGACATTGCGCGGAATCACCGTATCGAACACAACCCCTCCCAAAACCGCGCGAACATCGGCCGACACCTGATCGGTCAGCCGGTTGCGCCGGTCATACATCGTCAACGCCACGCCCAGGATCGCCAGCCCCGGATTGAACCGGGCCCGAATCCGTTCGACCGTGGTCAAAAGCTGCGAAAGGCCCTCCAGCGCGAAAAACTCGCACTGAAGCGGCACGAAAAGCGAATCGGACGCCACCATCGCATTGATGGTCAACAGCCCCAGCGACGGCGGACAATCGATCAGGACGATATCCCAGGTCCCGCGCGACCGTCGCAATGCATGGTCCAGCCGATGGGTGCGGTTCTCGTAATCGACGAGTTCCAGCTCGGCCCCGGACAGATCGACCGTCGCGGGCACGATGTCGAGGCGCGGGACCTGGGTATGCAGCACGGCATCATCGACCCCCGCTTCGCCCAGCAGCACATGATAGCTGGAGAAAACCCGCTGGCTGTTGGCGATGCCCAGACCGGTCGAAGCGTTACCCTGCGGATCGAGATCGATCAGCAGGACGTTCAGCCCCGTCGCCGCCAATGCGGTGGCGATATTGATGGCGCTGGTGGTCTTGCCCACCCCACCCTTCTGGTTCGCAATCGCAACGCAGATCATCGGGCCCCTACTCGGTCGAGGATCACGATCGACGAATCCGCCGAGGTGATGCTATGTTCCACGTGAAACACGAAGCGCCAATGCCGGCTTAGGGTCTTGATCTCGCGCTCGTCGAGGCGGCCGCGCGGCAGCAGCCACCGCGTATCCTGTTTGCCGCAGTGGGCCGCCGCGCGCAAAAGATTTTCGACGCTCGCCACCGCACGGGCCGAAATAATATCGGCCTTCACCGCCACGCTCTCGATCTTGGAGGCATGGACGGTGACGCGATCGGCGATGCCCAACGTCTCGGCACAATCGCGCAGGAAATCGGCGCGACGCTTGCGCGGTTCGACCAACGCCACCTGTCCCGGCCAGGCGAGCGCGACGATCATGCCGGGAAAGCCACCGCCGGTGCCGATATCGACCCATTGCCCGTCGCTGCGGTCCGCCAGCGGAATCAACTGCGCCGAGTCCAGCGCATGCCGCGCCCAGATTGTCTGGATGGTCGACGGTGCGATCAAATTCTGCTGGTCATTCTCCACCACGACCAGGTTGAGGAACCAGTCGATCCGGTCTGCTGCCTCCGCGCCATAGCGCTGGACGACCCAATCGCGGGCATGGTCTTCGGTCATGCAGCCATCTTTCGTGCGTGGAGGAGAACCGCCGACAGCGCGGCCGGGGTGATGCCGCGAATGCGCGAGGCCGCCGCCAGCGTCGCGGGGCGGGCAAGACTCAGCCGGTCGATCATCTCCTGCGACAGGCCGGGAATGGCGGCATAGTCGATCGCGGCGGGAAGCAGAATTTGCTCATCGGCACGCAACCGCGCCACCTCCTCCGCCTGCCGCTCGACATAGGGGGCGTAACGCGCATCCTCCAGCGTCTCGGCGACGATCGCAGGGTCGAGTCCCTGGGCCGCATCCGGTGCGACATGGATCAGGCCCACCCCATCGAAGCGCAGCCACTCATACGCCGAACGCCGCGCGCCATCCTGCGCGATCGCCGCACCCGCCCTGGCAAGGTCGGTGGCGGTTCGCTGCTCGGTCAGGCGCTCGTGCAAGGTCGCGCGCTGTGACAGTCGACGCGCCCGATGCGCCATCCGCTCGGATGACAGGCATTGCGCCGCCTCGGCAATCGCGCCCAGCCGCGTCTCGGCATTGTCGGCGCGCAGCGACAGCCGATATTCGGCGCGCGCGGTAAGCATCCGATAGGGTTCGGTCACGCCCTGCAACACCAGATCGTCGATCATCACGCCCAGATAGCTGGACGCGCGATCGAGGATGACCGGCGACAGATTGCAGGCGAGGGCTGCGGCATTGAGACCGGCGATGAGGCCCTGCCCGCCCGCTTCCTCATAGCCCGTCGTGCCGTTGATCTGCCCCGCACAGAACACGCCCTCGATCGCGCCCAGCGCCAGCCGGGCGTCGAGCGCGCGCGGATCGATATGGTCATATTCGACCGCATAGCCGGGCATGGTGATGACCGCCCGCTCCAGCCCCGGCATGGAGGCGATCATCGCGGTCTGCACATCAGTCGGCAGCGAGGTGGACAGGCCATTGGGATAGACGATGGGATCGTCCAGTCCCTCGGGCTCCAGAAATATCTGATGGCTGTCGCGATCGGCGAAGCGCTTGATCTTGTCCTCGATCGACGGGCAGTAGCGCGGGCCATTGGCCTCGATCGCGCCGGTGAACAGCGGCGAACGGTGAAAGGCCGCGGCAATGATCGCATGGGTCTGATCGGTCGTCCGGGTGATCGCGCAGGCGATCTGCGGCAGCGGCCGAACGGTCGTCATCGGCGACATGGTCCAGGGATCACGGTCCGAAACCTGTTCGTCCAGCATCGCCCAGTCGATCGTTCGACCATCGATCCGGGGCGGTGTCCCGGTCTTCATCCGCGCCATGGGGAGGTTCAACGCGCGCAACTGCTCGGCCATCCGGGTCGCGGCGCGCTCGCCGATTCGCCCACCCAGAAGCCGCTCCTCCCCGCGGAACAGGCGCCCACCCAGAAATGTGCCGGTCGCCAATACCACCGCGCGGCAGGCCAGGGCCCGACCATCGGCCAGCCGGACTCCCGCGACCCGCTCGCCATTGAGGATCAGCGACTCCGCCTCGCCCTCAACGATCGACAGATTCGGTTGCGCCGCCAGCATCGCCTGGATCGCGGCGGCATAGCGACGCCGATCGGCCTGGACGCGCGGCCCCTGCACCGCCGTGCCCTTGCTGCGGTTGAGCATCCGATAGTGAATCGCCGCCGCGTCCGCCGCGCGCGCCATCAGCCCGTCAAAGGCGTCGACCTCGCGCACGATATGGCCTTTGCCCAATCCGCCAATCGCCGGATTGCAGGACATGGCGCCCAGACCCTGCCGGTCAAAAGAAAGGAGGGCCGTCCGCGCGCCCCGGCGCGCCGCCGCCGCTGCGGCTTCGGTCCCCGCGTGACCACCGCCGATCACCACGACATCAAACATGGCTTCCCCCTATCGGAAGGGCCTCGCGCGGTCAAAGCCGCTGATATGTTTCACGTGGAACAAGGATGAAGCGCGCCAACCCGACGTTCCACGTGGAACATCACTTGCCGAGACAGAAGCGGCCGAACAGCGCATCGAGCATGGTTTCCGTCGCACTGACGCCCAGAAGATCGGCCAGCGCCGACCGCGCCACGCGAAGCTCCTCCGCCATCAGTAACGGGTCGCTCCTCGGCGCGGCGGCCAGCGCATCGGCCGCGCGCAGACATCGCGCCTGCTGGTGCCGTTTAAACCCGATGGCATCGTCACGCGGCAATAATCGCGCAGCGGTCTCCGCGATCAGCCGCCACACCGCTTCGACGGACGCGGGATCATCCCGTCGCACCGCAAGCCTGCGCCCCGCCGGAATCGCCCCCCGCCCCGGTAGATCGGCACGACCATGCAGCCAGAGCGCATCGGCACGCGGCGGCGGCGCATCCGCCATCCACAACAGGATGTCCGCTTGCGCCATCGCCTCCTGGGCGCGGGTGATGCCGATCGCCTCGATCACATCATCGGTATCCTCGGCCAGGCCCGCAGTGTCGGTCAGGATATAGGCGATGCCGGCCCGCACCACGCTCGCTTCGATCCGGTCGCGCGTCGTCCCCGCAATGGGCGAGACGATCGCCGCCTCCCGCTCGACCAGCAGGTTGAGCAGCGTCGACTTGCCGCTATTGGGCGGTCCGGCCAGCACGACGCGGATGCCGTCATGCAGGCGATCGACCGGCGGCTGTGCGACCGCCGCACGGATCTCCTGCGCCAGCGCATCAATCCCGTCGCGGACATGCGCCACCGCGCCCTCATCCAACGGCACATCATCCTCTTCGGCGAAATCGAGCATCGCCTCGATCGCTGCGGACAGGGTCGCGCTGCGCTCCATCCAGCCCCGCAACGCCTGGCTGACCCGCCCTTCGACCGCGCCGATCGCCGCCCGCCGCTGCCGCTCGGTCTGCGCCTCGAGCAGATCGGCCAGCCCCTCTGCCTCGGCCAGATCGATCCGGCCATGGAGCAACGCGCGGCGGGTAAACTCCCCCGGTTCGGCACGGCGGACACCGGGCTGTTGCGCCAGCGCGGCCTCGACGGCGGCCACCACCGCTCGCCCGCCATGACAATGCAATTCGACCAGATCCTCCCCCGTCGCGGTAGCAGGACCGGGAAAGCGCAGGACCAGGGCGGAATCGAGCAGCGCGCCATCCGCCGCGCGCAGCCGCCGAACCCGCGCCTCGCGCATCGACGGCAGGTTCCCGGCCAGCCGCTCGGCGACCGCAAAGGCTGCACGGCCGCTGACGCGGATCACCGCGATCGCGGCCGGTGGCTGGCCGCTCGACACCGCGAAGATCGTGTCGGTCATCAGGGTCAGCCCTTCTGCCCCTCGAACATCCGCCGCCACATGGCCATCCCGGCCTCCCCCATCGGCGACCAGCTGTAGCGCGACATCGTCGGTGACTGGTCAGCGACATTGATGGTGATGTGTCAGCGGTGACGTTGGGGATAGTGTCACACGAGGTTGGCCTGGATCAAGAGGCGTTGTCGCGCAGCGATGTCGCTG
>NZ_JAVSCQ010000011.1:0-100126 GCF_040560405.1 Facivitalis istanbulensis | reverse complement strand
CGACGACGACCTCCGTCGCCGCCCCCTTCTCCTTCAGCCGGATCGCCTCTTCCACCGCGATCTCATCGAACGGGTTCATCGACATCTTCACGTTCGCCAGATCGACGCCCGTCCCGTCCGCCTTCACGCGCGGCTTCACATTGTAATCCAAAACCCGCTTCACGGGCACGACGATCTTCATCAAACCTAACTCCGTCAGAAGCTGAAGCGGCCGCCGATCGACGCCACGAACGCCCGCGCCTTCTGCACCTGACCCGAGGTCAGGATCGGCGTCATGACCGGCGTGCCGACATAGGCGGCGGTGCGACGATCGATGCTGGCATTGGCGAAATCGATATAGCTGCCCGCCGCATCGAGGGTGAAGCGCGGCGTCACCTTGTACGAACCGCCGATCGAGTAATTCCAGCGATTGGCATCGGGAACCCGCGCGTCGCGATTGCCGTCCTGCGTCGGGGTGATGCCACGCTGCACGCCCGCGCGCACGGTCAGCCGCTCATTGGCCGCATAGTCCAGGCCGCCCGCCAGCGACCAGCTGTTCCGGTAATTCTCCGGGATCGCGGTATTGATCGGGGCGCCCAGACGGATCGCATCGAAATCGGCCCAGGTGAAGCGGACGATCTGCGCGTTCAGCGTCAGCTTGTCGGTGGTGCGGAAACGACCGCCGACGATGATCTGGGCTGGCGTACGCCGGCGTGACCAGCGCGGGCGGCTGACCCGGACGCACGATCACGGTGCCGGTATCGACGACATTGCCCTTCGGAATGACCGCCGACGCGCCGATCACCGCCTCGCCACGTTCCATGCCCGCGATGGCCGCGGGGTTCCACCAGAGCGACGACGCGCCGGTATCGGCCGCTTCACCCGAAAAGGCGCGGCCCTGCGCGCGGACCGATTGTTCCTGAAGATAGAATGCCTGTCCGTGTGCCGCACCCGCAAAGGCGAAGGACGAGGACAGAATGGCGGAGGCCAGCAGCGGGGCCTTGAAACGGACGGTCATGATCTCTCTCCCAGATATTCTATGCTAAACGTCAGGCGCGGCCGATCAGCGCAGGCGGGTCCAGGTCTGGGTCTTGCAAAGCGGCACGAAGACGCACCCCCGCACCTTGAGCGTATCCGGCCCTTCGGGCGTCAGCTTCGCCTTATAGGTCTTGCCATCCTCGGCATTGTAGATGGTTCCGCCGCTCCACGCCGCGCCATCCTGCGAAAAGCCCTGAAGGATCAACAGGTTCTTGAGCGGCCGATTGCGCAGCTTGGGATCGCGATTATTCTCGTCGGTCAGCGCGGGGTTGGTGTGCAGCTTCTCCGAGGTCAGGATGCGACCGCAGACCGAATTGCCGCATTTCTGGATTTCGACCACGCCGCCGCGCGTCTGGGTCTGCCAGCGGCCGACCACCGGATCCGTGCTGCCCCCCGCCGTCGCGAGCGCCATTGCCATCAGGCTCAAAAACATCCGTGCTCTCCTCTCCATGCCCGTTCGTCCGGGCCGGAACGCCGTATTTTCACGGTCGTCCCGCCAATTGCCCTATAGGTTCATCACATGACGCATAGGGCAATGCGTCATGCCTACGATGCCGACGGGGCGCAATCAAGGCCCGCCGGCATCGAGCGATCTCAAAACGCGTCCAATTCCAGCGCCATGGTCGAACGCTTGCCCGACTTGATGGCCAGGAACGCGGCCGTCGCCTGCGGCAGGATACGGTCGAAGAAAAAGGCGGTGGTGGCGAGCTTGGCCTTGTAGAAGCCCGGTTCGTCGGTGCCACCGGCCAGCGCCTCGGTCGCGATCCGCGCCGATTTCAGGAAGCAATGGCCGATGCCGACCAGCCCCAGCAGCCGCAGATAATCGGTCGCTGCGGCGCCCGCTTCCTCGGGGTCCTTCATCCCCTTCTGCGCGATCATGCCCGTGCTGAGCTGGAGCGCTCCGAACGCCTGTTGCAGCGCACCGGCCCAGCCGGTGAGCGCCTTGTCCTCGTGCTTCAACAGGGTTTCGACCTGTCCCGACACAGCATGGAAGAAGGGGCGCATATAGCGGCCCATATGCGCGGGCATCTTGCGGCCGACCAGATCGAGCGCCTGGACGCCGTTCGTGCCTTCATAAATCTGGGCGATGCGGGCATCGCGCACGAACTGCTCGATCCCATGGTCGCGGATATAGCCGTGGCCGCCATGGACCTGCACCGCCAGATTCGCCGCGTCGAAGGCGAGGTCGGTGAACAACGCCTTCACGACCGGGGTGATCAGCGCGACGAAATCCGCCGCACGCGCCTTGTCGGCCGGATCGATCGCATGCGCCTCGGCATCCAGCGCGCGCGCCGCCCATTGCCCCAGCGCGCGGCATCCCTCGGCATAGACGCGCATGGTCATCAGCATACGCCGCACGTCCGGATGGACGATGATCGGATCGGCGGGCAGATCGGGCCGCTGGGCGCCGCCCAGCGCACGTCCCTGTACCCGGTCCTTCGCATAGGCGACGGCCGACTGATACGCGATCTCGTTGACGCCCAGGCCCTGGATACCGACCGAAACGCGCTCGGTGTTCATCATCGTGAACATCGCGGCCAGGCCCTTGTTCGCCTCGCCGATCAGCCAGCCCTTCGACTGGTCGAATTCGAGCTGGCAGGTGGCCGATGCCCTGAGGCCCATCTTGTGCTCGATGGCCGCGACGCTGACACCGTTGGCCGCACCGATCGAGCCATCCTCATTGGGCAGATACTTGGGCACCAGGAACAGGCTGATCCCCTTCACCCCCTTTGGCGCGTCGGGCAGGCGCGCAAGGACGAGGTGGATCACGTTCGTGGTCAGGTCATGGTCGCCCGCCGAGATGAAGATCTTGCCGCCGAAGATCGCATAGGACCCGTCCTCCTGCGGTTCGGCCCGGGTGCGCAGCAGGCCCAGATCGGTGCCGCAATGCGCCTCGGTCAGGCACATCGTCCCCGACCATTCGCCCGAAATCATCCTGGGCAGGTAGAATTGCTTGAGGTCTTCCGAGCCATGGCCGACCAGCGCGGTGGTGGCACCGTGGGACAGACCGGGATAGAGGCTGAACGACAGGTTCGTCGCGCAGATCATTTCCTCGACCAGCTTGTTCACCGCCTCGGGCAACCCCTGCCCGCCATATTCGACCGGCGAGGCAAGCGCGGCCCAGCCGCCCTCGCAGAACTGGCGATAGGCGTCCTGGAAACCGGCGGGCGTGCGGACGACCCCGTTCTCCAGCTTGCAACCTTCGATATCGCCCGACGCGTTGAGCGGCAGCAGGACTTCCTGCGTGACGCGGGCCGCCTCCTCCAGGATCGCGTCATAAAGTTCGGGGCCGAATTCGTCCTGCCCCGCAACGGGACCGAACTCATCCTCATGGAACAGTTCGTGGAGGACGAAACGCATGTCGCGCAGCGGCGCGTTATAGACTTGCATGGGGATTTCCTCTCCCGATCAATTGCGCAGCGGCTTGCCGGTTTCGAGCATATGCTCGATCCGGGCCTGGGTCCGCGCATCCCTGACGCTTTCCATGAAGGCGGAACGCTCCAGCTTGAGCAGCTGATCCTCGCTCACCTCGTCGATCAGGTCGGCATCGCCGCCGGTGACGATCCGCGCCAGCCGGTCCGCCACCACCACGTCATAGGGGGTGGCGACGCCCTTCTTCGCGAAGTCGGCGACCGCACCGTCAAAGGCGACCTTGCCCGCCGCGCCCGGCAGACGGAAGACCGGCTTTTCGGGCGGCTGATAGCCCTCGACCAGCGACAGCGCCTTCTGCTTGGCATCGGCCAGCAGCCGGTCGCGGTTCATGGTGACGCCGTCATCCTTGCGGAGATAACCCAGTTCCTTGGCCAGCGCCGCCGAGCGCGACACCTGCGCGGTCGAGATCGTCTCGAACGCCTTGGTCACGGCGGGCATCGGGCCCTTGGCCATCTTGGGCGACTTGGCGAGACGATCGATCAGCTCGCCATTGCCACCCCAGCCGGGGATCAGGCCGACACCGGTTTCCACGAGACCGATATAGCTCTCGGCATGGGCCTGGATCGCATCGGCGTGCAGCAGGATCTCGCACCCGCCGCCCAGCGCCATGCCGGCCGGTGCCGCGACCACCGGGAAAGGTGCGTATTTCAGCGCCTTATAGGCCTGCTGCCCGGCGACGACCAGCTTTTCGACCTCGCTCCAGGCCGCGATGTTCACCGCGAACATGGCAAGGCCCAGATTGGCCCCGGCCGAGAAGTTGCTGCCCTCGTTATACACGACCAGCGCCTTGTACTGGCTCTTCACCAGCGCGATGGCCTTTTGCAGCAGCGAAAGCACCTGCTCGTCGAGCGCGTTCATCTTGCCGGTGAACTCGAACGCCACCACGCCGTCGCCGATATCCCACAGCGCCGCCGAGCCGTTCTTCAGCAGCGGTTCGGACCGCAGCTTGATGTCCTCGAGCAGCAGCACGCCCTCGGCGCGGACGACATCGGCATAGTCGCCGCCGGTCGTCAGATACTGGCGCTTGCCATCGACCACGCGGTAGAAGGGGCGATCGCCCGCCGTTTCCAGCAGCGCGGGCACCGGCCTGCCCTCGGCGCGAAGCCGTTCGGCCAGCTTGCCCGGCCCCAGCCGGTCGATCAGCTCGAACGGGCCGAACTTCCAGTTATAGCCCAGCTTCATCGCGTCATCGATCGCGACGATATCGTCCGCCGCCTCGCCGACCAGACCCGCCGCATAGGACAGGACCGGACCCAGGATCGCCCACGCATAGTCGCCGACCTTGCCCGGCGTCGCGACCAGCGCCGCCAGATCCTTTTCGGCACGCCCCGACAGACGCTCAGGCTTTTTCTCCGCGCGATATTCGCCGGTCTGAAGGTCAATCGCCTGCTTCGCCCGGCTTCCGTCGGGCTTGCGGTCGAGGCGGTAGAAGCCGCCCTTGCCCTTGCGCCCGGTAAAGCCATCCGCGATCATCCTGTCGATCAGCGGCAGCGGACGGATCGTCTCGAAATACGCATCCCCTTCCGGCAGGGTCGAGGACAGCGACTTGGCGAGCAACGGCATCAGGTCGATGCCGACCAGATCGATCAGCCCGAAAATGCCGGTCTTGGGCACACCCATCGGACGGCCGCCAATCTGGTCGGCCTCCTCGACGGTCAGCCCCTGATCCATCGCGGCGTTGATCGCGACCGCCAGCCAATAGGTGCCGATCCGGTTGGCGATGAAGCCCGGCGTATCCTTGGCGCGCACGATCCGCTTGCCCATGCGATGATCGACGAACTGCGCGACCTTGGCGGCAACGCCCTCATCGGTCTCGGCCGAGGTCACGATCTCGATCAGCCGCATGTAGCGTGGCGGGTTGAAGAAATGGGTGATGAGGAAGTCGCGCTTGAACTGCTCCGACCGCCCCTCGACCAGATGGCCGAGCGGGATGGTCGAGGTGTTGGACGACACCGCCGTGCCCGGACGCTTCAGCTCTTCCAGCCTGGCGTAGAGCGACTGCTTGATGTCCAGCCGCTCGACCACCGCCTCGACGATCCAGTCGCATTCGGCGACCTTGGCGAGGTGATCCTCGATATTGCCCGTTTCCACCAGCCTGGCGGCGGCGGGCGACATGAAGGGGGCGGGCTCGGTCTTGAGCATCTTCGCCACGGCCCCCTTGGCCACCGCGTCGCGGTCGCCGCCATCCTTGGGCACGATATCGAGCAGCAGGACAGGCACACCGGCATTGGCGACCTGCGCCGCGATGCCCGCGCCCATCACGCCCGCGCCGATCACGCAGACCTTGTTGATCGCATCAGCCATCATGCACGCTCCAATACCGTGGCGATGCCCTGGCCGCCGCCGATGCACTGGGTAGCGAGCGCATAACGGCCGCCGTCGCGCGCCAACAGCGCCGCCGCCTTGCCGACGATCCGCGCGCCGGTCGCGCCCAGCGGATGGCCGATCGCGATCGCGCCGCCATCCTTGTTGATCGTCTCTTCCTTCAGGCCCAGGTCGCGGATACAGGCGATCGCCTGGCTCGCAAAAGCCTCGTTGATCTCGACCACATCGAGGTCGCCCGCCGCGATCCCGGCGCGCTGAAGCGCCTTGCGCGACGAACCGATCGGACCCAGCCCCATCGTCTCGGGCTCGCAGCCCGCAATGCCGACCGCCTTGATCCGCGCGAGGATCTTCAGGCCGTGCTTCTGCGCGAATTCCTCCGAAGTGACCAGCACCGCCGACGCGCCATCGGTCAGCGGCGAGGCGGTGCCCGCCGTCACCGTGCCCTTGGTGTCGAATGCGGGCTTGAGCCCGGCGAGCACCTCCTCGGTGGTATCCGGGCGGATCAGCCCATCCTCGGTCACGTCGCCCGCCTTGGTATGGATCGGCACGATCTCATCCGCGAGCCGCCCGGCGGAGCGCGCCTCGGCCGCCTTCATCTGGCTGGCCACCGCGAACCTGTCCTGCTCGGCGCGGGTGATCTGGTATTTTTCCGCGACATTCTCGGCGGTCTGGCCCATGCCCATATAGGCGCCGGGGCGCGCGGCGGCGAGTTCGGGATTGGGCAGCGGGTTGTAGCCGCCCATCGGCACGCGGCTCATCGACTCGATGCCCGCGCAGATGAACGCCTCGCCCGCGCCGATCTGGATCTGGCCCATCGCGATGTGGATGGCCGACATGGACGATCCGCAGAACCGATTGACCGTCATGCCGCCGACCGACAGCGGCAGGTCGGCAAGCAGGCCGATCAGCCGCGCGACGTTCATCCCCTGCTCGCCCTCCGGAAAGGCGCAGCCCAGGATGATGTCCTCGATCTCGGCCGGATCGACGCCGGTGCGTTCGATCAGGCCGCGAATCACTTGCGCGGCGAGGTCATCGGGGCGGACCCGCGCCAGCGCGCCTTTGCCCGCCTGGGTGAAGGGAGAGCGGGCATAGCCGGCGATCACGATGTTGGTCATCCAATCCTCTCTTTGTGCGGTCATCTTGGGGCTTGCAGCCTCACGTTAAGGTGCGTTACCTACCCTATACGTAAACACCATATGAAACTCGACTGCAATCGACAACCGGGTATGGTGGAAAAAAGAAAATAGGAGAGCCGCGCGATGATGATGGGCGAGATCGGCGGAGTGTCCCAGGGACGAGCGCAAGGACGCGCCCTGGCGTTCCGGCCACGACTGCTGACGGACATGTTCGAGACTACGGTACGGCAATATGCCGACCGCGCGGCGATCGATTTCATGGGGCGGATCACCCGTTATGGCGACCTGGCCGACATGGTCGACCGCGCCGCGGCGGGGCTTCAGGCGCTGGGCGTGAAGCCGGGGACGCGCGTGGCGCTGTGCCTGCCCAACATCACTTATTATCCGGTGCTGTTCTTCGCGACGCTCAAGGTCGGCGGCATCGTCGTCAATGTGAACCCGCTCTATGTCGACCGGGAGCTGTGCCATCTGCTCGAGGATTCGGGGGCGGAGATCATCGCCACCTGCGACATCCCCGACATATACGACCGCGTGACCAGGGCCGCCGAAAAACTGTCGCTGCGCCATGTCATCGCCTGCCCCGTGGCGGGCGCGCTGCCGCTGTTGAAGGGGCTTGCCTATCGCCTGTTCAAGCGTTCGATGATCGCGCGGCCCGGCCCCGCGCCCCGCCACCTGCCCTTCGCGCGCCTGCTCCGCCACGGCCGGTCGGTGTCGCCCGTGGCGGCGACGCCCGATGACGTGGCGGTGCTGCAATATACCGGCGGCACGACGGGCAGCCCCAAGGCGGCGATGCTGTCCCACGCCAATCTCCTCGCCAATGCCGATGCCATGGTCATCCATACCGGCGGCGAGGAGGCGATCGGGCAGGAACGCATCCTGGGCGTCCTGCCCCTCTTCCATGTCTTCGCGCTGACCACGGTGCTGAGCTTCGCCATCCGGGTCGGTGCGGAGATGATCCTGCTGCCCCGGTTCGAGCTCGACCAGGTGCTGAAGACCATCGCGCGCAGCAAGCCGACCTATTTCCCCGCCGTCCCCACCATCTACAATGCGATTGCGGGCGTGGCGGAGGCGCGCAAGGTCGATCTGTCGGATATCAAGGCGTGTATTTCAGGCGGAGCGCCCCTTCCCGCCGAAGTCCGCGTCGCGTTCGAAACGACGACCGGCGGCAAGCTGGTCGAGGGCTACGGCCTGTCCGAAGCCTCGCCGATCATCACGTGCAACCCGCTGACCGGCGCGAACAAGGGCGGGTCGGCGGGTATCCCCTTCCCCGGCACGATCATCGAGATCCGCGACCGCGAACATGCCGACCGGCTGATGCCGCCGGGCGAGGTCGGCGAGATCTGCGCGCGCGGCCCGCAGGTGATGAAGGGCTATTGGCACAAGCCCGCCGAGACCGAACAGGTCTTCGTCGACGGCGCGTTGCGTACCGGCGATGTCGGCTATCTGGACGAGGAAGGCTATCTGTTCATCGTCGACCGGATCAAGGACGTGATCCTGTGCGGCGGCTATAATGTCTATCCCCGCACGATCGAGGAGGCGCTGTACGAGCATCCCGCCGTGGCCGAGGCGGTGGTGATCGGCATTCCCGACGCCTATCGTGGCCAATCGCCCAAGGCCTTCGTCACCCTGGCCCCCGGTCATCAGGCCAGCCCGGACGAACTGCGCGCCTTCCTTCAGGACAAGGTGAGCAAGATCGAGCTTCCCCGCGAGGTTGAAATCCGCGAAAGCCTGCCCAAGACCCTGATCGGCAAATTGTCGAAGAAGGAACTGGTCGAGGAAGAAATGGCGAAGGCGGCGGCCAAGGCGCAGCCGGTGGGGGAACAGGCGAAGTGACAGAGACGGAGGAGTTGCGCGGCATCCAGGATGTCGCCAACAGCCTGGGCGTGACGGCGCGCACGTTGCGCTTCTATGAGGATCGCGGGCTCATCGAACCGCGCCGGGTCGGCACCGCGCGCGTTTATTCCAAGCGCGAGACCGCCCGGATGCAACTGATCCTGCGCGGCAAGCGGCTGGGTTTCTCGTTGCGCGAGATCGAGGAATTCCTGCGCCTCTATGACACGGACCCGCAGCATGTCGAACAGATGCGCGTCCTGGCCGAACGCTGCCGCAAGCGGCTGGAGGAATTGCGCCAGCAAATGACCGCGCTGGTGCAGACCGTCGAGGAACTGGAAACGATCGAACGCGAAGCGCACCAGCGGATCGCGGCGGCGGAGGCGTAACGGCCATCCATCCTCCCCCTCCCCAGGCCTGGCCCGGGGAGGGAGCGAGCATCACGAACCCTGCGGCGCGCGCCAGCCCAGGCCCAGTGCTTTCTGCAGCGCCACATAGTCGCTGGTCAGCCCGGCGACTGCCTGCGAGAGCGACTGGTCCGCCGCCACGCGCTGCCGTTCGGTATCCAGCGTGTCGATCAGCGTGGCCGCGCCCGCGCGATAGCGTTGCTGCATCAGCGCCGCCGAACGGTCCGCCGAAAGCTTGGCCCGCGCCAGCGTTGCCACCGTGTTGCGCCGTGCCCGGAACCGCGACAGCGAATCCTCCGCATCGCGCAGCGCCGACAGCACCGCGCCGCGATATTGCGCCTCGGCCTCGTCGCGCGCGCCCTCGGCCTGGCCGACCCGCGCATTGGCGCGACCGAAGTTCAACGCGTTCCACTGAAGCATCGGCGCGCCCAGCGTCACCAGATTGTCGAGGTCGGTCAGCGAATCGACGGACGTGCCGCCGATGCCGATCAGCCCCATCAGGCTGAGCCGTGGGAACTTCGCCGCTTCGGCCACGCCGATGCGCGCGGTCTGAGCCGCCAGCCGCCGCTCCGCCGCGCGAATGTCGGGCCGCCGTTGCAACAGCGCGGCCGGATCGCCCACCGCCACCTGCGCCGGGGGCAAGGGCACCTTGCCCGCCGGGCTCAATCGCTGGTCGAGCGCGCCGGGCGCTTCGCCGACCAGGATCGCCAGGGCGTTCAGATAGGTTTCGACCTCCGCGGAAAGCGGCAGGATCTGCGCGTCGGTATTCTCCACCTGGTTGCGCAACCGCTCCACTTCGAGCTGCGAGGCGGCGCCGTTCCTGAACCGCTGCTCGGTCAGTTTCAGCGTCTCGCGCTGCATCCGCACCGAATCGCGGGCCAGGATCAGCCGCTGCTGCCGGTCGCGCAGACCGATATAGGCTTGCGCCACATCGGCAGTCAGCGACACCTGCGCATCCGCGACATTGGCCTCCGCCGCCGCCGCCGTGGCGCGCGCCGCCTCGACCGTGCGGCGCTGTCCGCCGAACAGATCGATTTCCCAGCTCGCATCGAACCCCACGTTGAAGAAATCGAAGCTCTGCCCGTCGGAATTGCCACTGGCCTGTCCGCCGTTCGCACCACCCTGCGGCGCCTTGCCCAGATTGAGGCCGGGCAGGTCGGCGTGCAGATAGGTCCCACGGGCATTGGCGCTGGGCGCCTGGTTGGCATGCTCCAGCCGCAGCGAGGACCGCGCCTGCTTCAGGCGCGCCTGCGCCACCGCGACATTGGGATTGGCGGCCAGCGCCTGATCCTCCAGCCAGTCGAGCGTCGGATCGCCCAGCGTCGTCCACCAGTCGGCCAGCGCGGGTGCGGTCGTCGCGATGCTGGCGCCGGCCCGGGCGAAGCCGGCGGGCGGCGTCGCCGCCGATCCGATCGCCTTGGGCGGGCCGGCATAATTGGGCCCGACGGTGCAGGCCCCCAGCAGGAGGAAGGGGATAAGGGAAAGCTGCTTGCGCATCATGGATCTCAATGCATCGCCACGGGGCCGCCCTGGGGCAGCGGGCGGAGGAAGAGGACGAGCGGCATGGACATCAGGATGCCAACGCACAGCATCCAGAAGAGGTCGTTATAGGTCATCACCAGCGCCTGTTGCTGGATGATGTTGCCGATCATGCGATAGGCCGCATCGGCACTGCCGAATTGCCGGGTCAGCCCGGCCATCCAGTCCTGCACCATCTGGGCATTGGCGTGGAGCGATTCCTCCAGCCGCCGCTCGTGCAGGAAGCTGCGTTGATCCTGCACGGTGGCGATGCCCGCCAGCGCGAAGGAGCCGCCCAGGTTGCGCGCGGCGCTGAACAGCCCCGCGGCATCGCCCGCCTGTTCCGGCGGCACCGACGAGATCGCGGCCTGGTTCAGGAACAACATGCCCAGGATCGTGCCGACACCGCGCAGAAGCTGGGAATCTGTAAAGGAGCCGCCCGTCGAATCGGCGGTCAGCACCGTGTCGATCCCCGCGCTCAGCGCCATGATCCCCAGGCCCAGTCCCACCGCGATGCGGATATCCACCCGCTTGATGAGGATCGGCGTGAACGGCATGATGATGAGGCTGGGGATGCCGCTGAGCAGCACGACCTTGCCCGCCTGGAACGCGTTATAGCCGGCGATGGCGGCCAGGAACTGCGGGATCACATAGGAGGTGCCGTAGAGCACCATGCCCAGCACGATGCCCATGATGACCACGCTGCCGAACTGACGGTCCAGCAGCAGTTTCAGCCGGATGACCGGCCGCGACGCGACGAACTGTCCCGCGAACAACAGGCCGAAGCCGATGACCGACAGGATGGTGAGTTCGATGATCTCGCGCGACTGGAACCATTGCTCGCGCTGCCCCTCTTCCAGCACGACGGTCAGACCGCCCAGCCCCAGCGCCAGCCCGGCAATGCCCAGCCAGTCGGCCTTGGCCAGTTCGGACAGATGCGGCTTCTGGTGCGGCAGGCCGATCAGCAGCAGCCCCACAAGGATCGCGCCCACCGGCAGGTTGAGGAAGAAGGCATAGTGCCAGCTGATATTCTCGGTCAGCCAGCCACCGATCAGCGGCCCCATGACGGGGCCCAGAATGGCGGTGACGCCGAAAAAGGCGGTGCCGATCGGCTGTTGCTCGCGCGGCAGGCGCGTGGCGATGATGGTCAGTGCGGTGGGAATAAGCGCGCCGCCCGTAATCCCCTGCCCCGCGCGGCCGATGATCATCATCGTCAGGTTGCTCGACACGCCGCACAGGATCGAGAAGGCGGTGAACAGGATCGACGCGATCAGCAGGAAGGTGCGCAGGCCCAGCACCCGTTCCAGCCAGGCCGAAAGCGGGATGATGATGATCTCGGCGACCAGATAGGAGGTCGCGATCCACGTGCCCTCGGTCCCGCTGGCGCCGATCTCCCCCTGGATGGTCGGCAGCGCGGAGTTGACGATCGAGATGTCGAGCGTCGCCATCAGCGCGCCGATGCTGCCCGCCGCGACGGCCAGCCACGCGGTCAGGTCCGCCTTGGCCGGGGCGCCGCCGCCCGCGCGGGGCGACGATCCGGCCGTGGTGCCCCGGGCGGGGGCGGCCGCGGCGCTCACCGGCCCTGCGCCCCCTGTCGCGCGTCGTTATGCTGGTCCTGCTGTTCCGCGATACGCTTCAGCGCCCCCTTGGCCGAACGCGTATCCACCGTCACGTCGACCGACATGCCCGGCACCATCAGCGCGCGGGTCTGCGCATCGGCGTCGACCGCGATGCGGACGGGCACGCGCTGCACGATCTTGGTGAAGTTGCCGGTCGCATTCTGCGGCGGCAGCAGCGAGAATTGCGCGCCGGTGCCCGGTGCCACGCTTTCGACATGGCCGTTGATCTCGACACCCGGCAACGCATCGACCTCGATCTTCACCGGCTGGCCGGGACGCATCAGGCCCAGCTGCGTTTCCTTGAAATTGGCTTCGATATATAGCTGGCTGACCGGGACGATCGACATGGTGCGCGTCCCCGCCTGCAGGAACTGGCCGACCCGCACGGTCTTGTTCCCCACGCGGCCGCCGATCGAGGCACGGATCAGGGTCGAGCCCAGATTGACCTCGGCAGCGTCGAGCTGCGCCTTGGCGGCCTGCCCCTGCGACCGGGCCTGCTGCACCTGCGCGTTCAGCGTGCCGATGCGGCGCTGCGCGCTCGACAGCGCGGCGGCGGCGGCGGCGGCACGGGCATTGGCCTGGCGCGCCTGGTTCTGCAACTGCGACAGGCGCTCGCGGCTCTCCGCGCCCGACGCGGCGAGCGGCGTGTAGCGCGCGACCTCGGCCTGGGCGAAGGCGGCGTCGCTCTGCGCGGCGCGAAGGTCCGCCTGGGCGCGATCGATCGCGGCCTGCTGCTCGTGGATCTGCGCCTGCACGCCCTCGGCATTGGCGCGGGCGACGCCCATCTGCGCCTCGATCTGCGCGGTCTGCGCGCGATAGTCGCGGGTATCGATCTGAAGCAGCGGCTCGCCCGCCTGAACCTGCTGGTTCTCGTTCACGAAGACCTTGTCGACATAGCCCGACACCTTGGGCGCGACCGTCACGGCATCGGCCTGGATGAAGGCGTCGTTGGTCGATTCCATATACTGGCCGACGGTCGTGTACCGCGCGTACCAGAACACGCCGGCAACCACCAACGCGGCGGCGATGACGAGCAGGATGACCTTGATCCGCCGCTTCTTCTCGGGCGAGGCCGGGCTCTTGGCCACCTCGACATCGCCCTCGGGCGCATCGGCCTGCGCCCCGTTCACATCATGTGCGTCGGCCATGCCGGCCTCCCTGTCGAAAGAATCAAAAGAACTCGGCGGCGCATTTGCTCGCGCTTGCAGCATAAGGCAAGATCATTTATTGAGTTACCTCACATTATGCCCGATCGTGACAACCTTATCATCCGCTACGGCCGCATCTACATGCGCCTGCACCGCCTGCTCGACCGCCGCATGGCGGCCGAGGGCGCGTCGCTGGCGCGGACCAAGATGCTGCTGTTCATTGCCAATCGGGCCCCTGCCCGCGCCGCCGACCTGGCGGATTTCTTCAACCTCGCCCCGCGCACGGTCACCCAGGCGATCGATACGATGGAGCGCGACGGACTGGTGCGGCGGATGCCCGATCCGGTCGATCGGCGCGTCAAGCGGCTGGACATCACCGATAGCGGGCGACAGGTCATCAAGCAGACCGAACCGCTGCGCCTCGAACTAGTACGCCAGGCCGTCGACGTCCTGACGGAGGAAGAGACGCAGCAGCTCGATCATATCCTGACGAAGCTGGACGAGGCGATCACCACGCGGCTGGAGGACGGCGTTCCGTCATGGCCGCCGTGCGACGCCCAGGTCTAACGCCCCTCGCGATAGAGCCTGAGCGTGGCGGGCGGATGCTCCGGCCAGCCGCCCTGCGCCACGATATGCGCGGCTCGAACCGCCGAACCCAGGCTACCGGCGCGAAACGGCTTGGCGATGCAGCCGATGACCAGAGGATGGCCGCCGCGCTCGGGGCAATTGCCGCTGAGAAACACGCAAGGGATACCGCGATGGGCGAGCAGTTGCGCGGCCGTCAGCCCGCTGTCGCCATCGGCCAGCTTGACATCGCACAGGACGAGATCGGGCGGCTCGGCATCGGCCATGGCGATCGCGGACGCCACCGTATCGGCGATCCCGATCACATGATGGCCATGCAGCGCCAGCGCATCCTCGATCAGCATCGCGACCAATGCTTCGTCTTCGATGATCAGGAGTTTGAGCGGAAGGTTGGGCACCGTTTCATCCATCGGCCGCGTTGCGGTGTCCATATTCGCTGCCGTCATATGGCATGACCAAGATCAGGCACCCGTCGTCCTCGCTCGTCGGCGTCGCGCGCAACTGATGGCAAAGCCGCGCGACGAGCCGATCGTGATCGATCAGCGCCTTGCGTCCGCCCCATCCGGAGCCCTGAAACGACAGCTCCAGCATTTCGTTCCCGTCGCGCCGGTCCAGCCGCATCCCGATCTGCGGTGCGCCGCCATCATCGTCATGGGCCAGCAGCGCGTCCAGCAGCAGCGCCGCCCCCACCGCACGCTCGATCGACACGGCGATCCGATCGACCGCGTCGACCGCGCGCTCGGCCGCCTCGCCGCGCACCTGGGCGATAACCTCGCGAAACAGCGCGGGCAGATCGACCAGCCCCGGCGCGGCGGTGGCGTAAAGCGGCCGGTGCGCGCTCGCCAGCACCTGCAACCGCTCGACCGCGCGGGACAGCGCGGCGCGGGCCGAGGCATCGACCGCCGTGCCAATCTGATGGGTGACCAGGCCAATTGCCACCTGAAGCGCGTTGCGCACGCGGTGGTTCAACTCGGCCAGTAACCGGCTCTGCGTTTCCAGCCCTTCGCGCAACGCCTCCTCGATCCGTAGCCGGTGCTTGGCGAGCGACACATAATGGCACAGCAACGCGAGCAAGCGCCGTTCGTCCTCATCGAACGGCAGCGGCGCGGTCCGCCCGAAGCCCAACGTGCCGAGCACCTGGCTGCCATGGAACAGCGGAATGCACAGATAGACCTGGATCCCGAGCGAGCGCACAAAAGCGGTGCGGGGATCGCGGCTGGCCTGGATATCGGTCAGGTGGAGCGACCGGCGCTCGCGCATCGCCAGGCCACACGCCGTTTCCTCGATGTCCAGCCGGGCCGCGGCCTGCCACGCGTCGCGCGACAGCCCGCCCGACGCCTCCAGACGGGTGGTCGCGTCATCGCGCCGATAGTTGAAATAGAAATCGAGCCGCAATTCATCGCGGATCAGCGTGAAAAGCGAATCGATCATCGCCCTCGGATCGTCCGCCGCCATCAGCCGGTCGGTCGCCTCGGCGATCAGGGTCAGGTGACGGCGCGCCACCGCCGGGTCGGCGGCAACCGCCCCGATCGCATCATCGGAAAGGGTCAGGGGTGAGGGAGACACCACGCGCGATCGATAGCGCTCCCTCCCGCCCTGTCCAAGATCGAAATTGGGCAATCGCCCCGGGATCTGGCCGGGATCTGGCCGGGATTTGGATCATATCGGACCGACGGGGACGGCGCGCATGCTCCGCTCCGTCCCCGTCGGTCAAATGGCCCGATCAGCGCGCCATGGCGGCCGACTGGTCGGTCGGCACCACCGGCAGCCAGACCCGGCTGGCATTGGCACCGCCACGCTCCAGCGTGATCGTCGCCTTGCGATAATCGCCGGCCTTCGCCGTGAAGATATTGGGCACGAAGGTCTGCGGATTGCGGTCGTAGAGCGGGAAGAGGCTCGACTGGACCTGGATCATGATCCGGTGCCCCGGCTGGAACACATGGTTCACCATCGGCAGCCGGAACTTGTATTCCTGGACCTTGCCCGCCGGGATCGCGCTCGGCTCGGCAAAGCTGCGGCGATAGCGACCGCGGAAGATGTCGAGGCTGATCGGCAGTTCATAGCCTCCCATCTTCGGGTCGATGGCGTCTTCCTCGGGATAGACGTCGATGATCTTCACCACGAAGTCGCCATCGGTGCCGGTCGTCCTGGCGAACAGGTCGGCGATCGGCGCGCCCGACACGCGCACCGCCTGGGTCAGCACCGGAGTGCGATAGGTGACGACATCGGTGCGGCCATCGACATGCCGCTGGTCGCTGACCAGCCAGTCCCCCCAGCGCCCGTCGCCGAAACTGACCGGGCGCGACAGATGCGGCACCGGATTGGCCGGATCGGAGACATAGCTGTCCTGCCCGGTGTCCGGCATGGCGAAGCTCAGCCCCCTGTCGCCCGCCAGATAGAGCGGGGTCAGCGGCGCGGCGCATCCGCTCTGGCACGCCAGCGGCCATTGGTTCAACCGGTCCCAATGATTCTCGCCGGTGTTGTAGATCGCCGCGCTGGGCAGGTTCGCCGCCGGGCCGTCTTTCAGATACTGGTTGAACAACGGCAGGACCATGTCCTTGCGGAACTGCCTGGCGGTGTCGCCATTCCACTGGAACGGGCCCAGGCTGGTGCCGGTCCGGTTGATCTGGCTATGTCGCCACGGCCCCATGACGAGGAAATTGTTGCCGAGCTTGCCCTGCGCCTTCAACGCCTCCCACGAGTGGATCGCGCCGTACATGTCCTCCTGATCCCACAGCCCCTGTTCCCAGATGGTCGGCACGTTGGAGGGGTTGGCCGCCAGCAGCTTGTCGAGCGCCTGGCCCTGCCAGTAATAATCGTAGGACGGATGCTGGACGATACGCTGCCAGAAGGGCAGTTGATCATAACCCGACTTCTTCGCCCAGTCATTGGCCGAGCCGTAGCGGAAATTCTCGTAATCGTCATAGCCGCCGCTCGGCGGCGCCTTTCCTTCACCCTTGTAACCGGTCTGCGCGCCGATCCAGCCGATATTGGCCAGGCGGAACGCGCCGTAATGGAACCAGTCGTCGCCCATCCAGCCGTCGATCATCGGGCTTTCCGGGGCCGCGACCTTCAACGCGGGGTGCGGGTGAAGCAGCGCCATGACGACGGTGAAGCCCTCATAGGATGATCCGATCATGCCCACGCGGCCATTGGACTCGGGCAGGTTGGCCTTGTTCACCAGCCAGTCGATCGTGTCATAGGCATCGGTCGTGTGATCGACCTTGGTCGCGTTGAGCGGGCCGATGACCGGCCGGGTCACGACATAGTCGCCCTCCGAACCGTATTTGCCGCGAATATCCTGATAGACGCGGATATACCCGGCCTTCACGAATTCCTCGTCGGCCAGCGGCAGCGCCTCGATCATCCGGGTGCTGTCCGACCGCTTGGCCCGGCCCGCCGCGTCATAGGGGGTGCGGGTCAGCACGATCGGCGCGTTCACCGCGCCCTTTGGCACCATGATCACCGTGTAGAGCTTCGTCCCGTCACGCATCGGGATCATCACCTCGCGTTTGTCGTAATCGCGCTGCGCCTGGTCGGTCGGGGGGGTGAATTTGGCGGGAATGTCGCTGACCGTCGAGTCGGTGACGACCTTGACCGGCGCGGCGGCCGGAGGCTGGTGCTGCGCGGCGGCGGGAGTCAGGGCCGCGAGCGCGCTGGCGGCGAGAAGGCAGGTACGCAAGGTCATGAAACGGATCCCCCTCTTGGATCGGTTGGTACGCCATCGTGCCGCGCCCAGGGCGTCAGGGCAACCGGTGCGATGCCGCCGCTGATACAATGTAACACGTCCATGACAAGCCCCGCCCATCGTTTGCTTTCCTTTCCCGCCCCCGGCCCATAAATAGGTCGCTCCATGCAACAGGGAGCCGCCGGGGCTCCGGGGATACCCACGGAGGAACCCGCCGAGTGACGATGACCAAGCGACGCGGACCGGCGCATAGCGCGTTGGCGCGGGATATCGGCGTCGCGATCGTGACCGGACGGATCACCCCCGGCTCCACCCTGCCGGGCGAAGTCGAGATCGCCGAACAACGAGGCATGTCGCGATCGGTGGTGCGCGAGGCGCTCAGGATGCTGTCCGCCAAGGGGCTGGTGGTCAGCAAGCCCAAGACGGGCACCCGGGTGCGCGAACGGCTGGAATGGAATCTGCTCGATCCCGATCTGCTCGCCTGGATGTTCGAGGGCGAGCCGCCCGCGGGCTTCGTCAACAGTCTGTTCCAGCTCCGCCTGATCGTCGAGCCCGCCGCCGCCGAACTGGCCGCGACCAGCCGCGATGCCCGGCAATTGTCGCGCATGGGTGCCGCGCTGGAGGCAATGGGCGCACACGGCCTGCACACCGAGCAAGGCCGCGCCGCCGACCAGCAATTCCACAACATCATCCTGGAGGCGACGGGCAATGAACTGCTCATCAGCCTGTCGGGCAGCATCGGCGCGGCGGTCCGCTGGACCACGCTCTACAAGCATCGCCATGCCCGCCTGCCGCGCGATTCCATGCCCGAGCATCGCCAGCTCTTTGCCGCGATCGCCGACGCCGACCCGGTCGCCGCGAGGGCGGCAACCATCGCGCTGGTCCAGCAGGCGCGCGAGGATACCGAACGGGCGCTGGCGCGTTAACCGACAGGGATGCGGCGGCCCTCGCCGCGCCCCTCTCCCGCCGTCCTTAAGGGCGACGCGATCCGGCGGAAAGCCGGATCAGAACGCGACCCGCGCCGACACGCGGACGGTGCGCGGTGCGCCAGGGAAGACCCACACGGGGCTGTACGAACTCATCGCATAACGGACGTCGAACAGATTGTCCGCCTCGGCCCGCACGGTCAGCACGGGTGTCACGCCGATCTCCCCGGCCAGCTTGGCCTTGGTATAGGCCGGCAGGCGCAGGCCACTTGCGTCGACCGCCCCGGCCCGATCGCCGACATAGGCCGCGCCCGCCGACACCGACCAGTCGGTGCCCCAGCCGGTCGGATAGCGCGCGACGACCAGCAATGTCCCGGAATGCTTCGCGACGTCCAGCACGTCCGGCGTGGCGAAGGTCTTATCGTCGGCCCGCGCATCGATATAGGCATAGTTCGCCACCACCTGCCACCGCCGCGCGAGGTTGAGCGAGGCGTCCAGCTCGACGCCCCGGCTCTTGAGCGAACCGACGGGCGCGAGGAAATTCGGGTCGACCGGATCGTTGGTCAGGATATTGCGCTTCTCGATGTCGAAGAAGGTGGCCGCGACATTGATCCCCGGCCAGCGCCCCGCAATCCCCAGCTCATAGCCTTTGGCCTCTTCCGCGCCGAAGGCAGGGCCTTGCGGATTGTCCGCCGTCGGACGGCCGGTGCCCGAGTTGAGCAGGAAGGACTCGCCCCAATTGCCATGGACGGCGATCGTGTCGGTCAGGCGATAGCGCGCGCCGAACCGGAACTTGACCGGATCGCCGGTCGCCTGGGTCACCAGTCCGGTCAGGTTGCGCCGCAGCCTCTGGCGATAGGCGTCGTAGCGAACCCCGCCGGTCAGGGTCAGGCGATCGGTGACGTCCCACATATCCTGGATATAGATCGCCCCGGCCAGGCGCTTTTCGCGCTGATCGGTGAAATTGGCGACCGCCGGGCGCGGCTGGCCGTAGACCGGCTCCAGGACATCGATCGCATAGGGTCGCGCGGCCGATGGACGGAAACGGCGCATCAGTTCGAGATAGTCGAGCGTATAGCCCTTGATGCCGATGCTCGGATGGTGGACGCCCAACGCCTCGAACCGCCCCGCCAGCTCCAGCCGGACGGAAAAGTCGGTCGCCTCATAGCCGCGCTCGCGGCGTTGCCGCCACAATGTGCGATCATCGGGGCGCAGCACGGACTGATCGCTCGAAAAGCCGCGCAGCGTGCTGTAGCGCCAGTTTACCCCGCCATTGATCGACCATTCGCCGCCCAGCGCATGCTCGCCGGTCAACTGCAACCGGGTGTTCCGCGCGACATGCTGCCCGTCCGCCGGTTCGCCGAAATAGCGATTGCGCGGGATGGCCAGCGCATCGCCACGGATAGCGGGTACACCCCGGTCGAACGCCGACTGGAAGTTCGTATATTCCGCCAGCGCGGTGAACTTGGTGCCCGCCGCCGGCTGCCAGGTCAGCGACGGCGACACCACCCGGCGCGCGAAACCGACGAAATCGCGATAGCCGTCCGAATCCTCCGCCGCGACCACGATCCGTCCCGCCAGCGTGTCGGAGAACGGCCCGGTCACGTCCAGTTCGCCCCGTTTCGTATCGAACGATCCGTAGAGCAGCGTGGCATTCACCGCCGGGGTGAAGCGCGGCGTCTTCGACACGATGTTGACGCGGCCCGCCGGATCGATGTCGCCGAACACCGCGCCCGCCGGCCCCTTCAACACCTCGATCCGTTCGGTCGTGGCCGGATCGCGCGGCGGCGCGAGGCCGCGATTGGCGAGGAACCCATCGGCATAATATTCCGCACCGCCGTCGGGCGTGCCCAGAAAGCCGCGAATGGCGAAATTGTCGATGAAGCCGCCCCGATTATTCTGCTGGCTGATGCCGCTGAACAATTCCAGCGCGTCGGACAGGCGATAGGTGCCGTTGGCGACCAGCAGGTCACGCTCCAGCGAGCGGCTCGATTGCGACATGCGCCGAGTCAGCAAATCCGACCCCAGCGTCGAATCGCGGTCGGTGCGCGTACCCAGGACCACGATGTCACCGTGATCGTCCTCGCCCGGCGTCGCATTCCGGGTTTGCGCCACGACAGGAGGCGCGGCAAGCAGCAGCGCGATGAGGGGCAAGGATGACAGCCGACGCAGCGCCGGTCGGTAAAAGATGGACATGCAAATCTCCCGTGGACGCGGCGCATAGCTCCGAACATGAACTGATACAACATATCAACGTCATGTTTCTGTCATCCGGGGCATCCGTGTCCGGCGCGCGCGCTACCCCGTTTGTCGCCGGACACCCATGACGAAAGCACCGCATCGGCGAAAGAGCATCTTCAATCGCGCGCGGCTTGCCGCTAGGGGACGGGGCGATCGTTCAGGAGATTATATGAGCAAGTTGCACCTCGTCTTCGGTGGCCGCGTCAGCGACCCGCAGACTCTGGACTTCGTCGATCCGTCCGCGCTCGAAGTGGTCGGCATCTTCCCCGATTATGCCAGCGCCGAAAAGGCATGGCGCGCCGCCGCGCAGCGCACCGTCGACGACGCCGAGATGCGCTTTGTCGTCGTGCATCTCCATCGCCTGCTCGAGCCGACGCTCGATTGACGGTCCTGCCTGGGGGAGGTTGAGGGCCCGGCCCTCGGCTTCGCCCCAGCGCGGCACGGCGACCCCGTCCACGCCTCTCCTCCCGCACCACACAAGATCGCCGCGAACGGGCGAGCGCCGCCTCAGGCGTTCCGATAGCGCCACAGCAGCAGGGGCTTGGCAAACGCCAGTCCGGCCAGAAAGCCGCCGATATGGGCGGCCACCGCGATCGCCCCCATTCCCATCCCGGCATAGCCGATCAGCAACTGGATACCGATCCAGCCCGCCGCCAGCCAAAGAACATGGATGAATTCGGCGGACAGCCCCGCCACGCCGCGCGTCGCACGCCGCCGCCCGAACAGGAGCGCATAGGCACCGACCAACGCCGAAATCGCGCCGCTCGCCCCGATCATCGGCATGGCCGATTGCGGATCGGGGAAATATTGCGCCATCGCCGCCGCATAGGCGCCGACGATGTAAAGGACGACGACCCCACGCGATCCCAGCGCGCGTTCGACCTGCGCGCCGCAATAGAGCAGCATCACCAGATTGAATACGAGGTGCGCCAATCCGCCATGGATCAGCGTCGCCGACAGCGGCGTCAGGATCGTCGGGACCGCAAAACCCTGATCCGGGGGCAAGGCCGCGCCCTCGAAGCGCAGGGGGATGAACCCCGCGCCCACGGCGGCGTCGGGCACCAGTCCCGAAAAGATCAGGAGCAGCGACACGATCGCCGTGACGACAGCGATCGCCGTCGTCGCCCGTGCCGCTGCCCAGTCCATCGGATCAGATGAATTCGATCTTGTTGACGAGGTAATAGCGGTCGCCCGACGGCACCGTCACCTCGACCTCTTCCTCGACCTTGCGCCCGATCAGCGCGCGGCCCAGCGGCGAGTTGTAGCTGATCCGGCCGGTCTTGGCGTCCGCCTCGGTCTGGCCGACGATCTGGTATTTGACCGGCTTGTCATCCTCGTCGAGCAGCGTGACGGTGGCGCCGAACACGACCTTGTCGCCCGACAAATCCTTCGGGTCGATGATCTGCGCGCGGCTCAGCTTGTCCTCGATGTCGGCGATCGACGCCTCGATCTGGCCCTGACGCTCCTTGGCGGCATGATATTCGGCGTTTTCGGAGAGGTCGCCATGCGCACGCGCTTCCTCGATCGCGTCGACGATCTGCGGCCGTTCCTCTTTCAGACGCCGCAGGTCCTGGGTGAGCTTGTCATAGCCCTCCTGGAGCATCGGCATCTTTTCGACGGTCGCCATATTCCTTGTCCCCAATTCCATACGCATTCCCGGTACGGACCGCCCTCCCCAACGGGAAAGCGGTCCGCCAGCACATCATGTTCTCATGTCGGGATCAGTTGTGCGAACGCGAATAGTAGGATTGCAGGGGACGTACTTCAAGACCATGGCTGCCCGCCGCGGCAATCGCCTTCGCCGCCTCGATGCTGGCGGGCGCCGTCGTGAAGTAGGGGATCTTCTGGCCGAGCGCGGCTTCGCGGATCGGCTTGGAGTCCTTCAGGCTCTGCCATCCCTCGGTCGTGTTGAAGATCAGGGTGATACCGCCGTCCTTGATCCGGTCGACAATATGAGGACGACCCTGCGCCACCTTGTTGACCTTTTCGACCGCCACGCCCGCGCGGTCGAGATAGTCGGCGGTGCCGCCGGTCGCGACGATGGCAAAGCCCGCCTCCGCCAGCAGCCTGGCGGCCGGAACGATCTGTTCCTTGTCGCCGTCCTTCACGCTGATGAACACCGCCCCCTCGGTCGGCAGGACGGTGCCCGCGCCGAGCTGCGACTTGGCGAACGCCGTGGTGAAGTCGGGGTCGATGCCCATCACCTCGCCCGTGGATTTCATCTCCGGCGACAGCACCGGATCGACACCGGGGAAGCGCGCGAAGGGGAACACCGCTTCCTTCACTGCATAATAATCGATGTGGCGGTCGATCTTCGGCAGGTCGGCCAGCTTCTCGCCCGCCATGACGCGCGCGGCGATCTTGGCGATGGGCGTGCCGATCGCCTTGGCAACGAAGGGCACGGTGCGGCTGGCGCGCGGATTGACCTCGATCAAATAGACCCGGCCATCCTTCACCGCGAACTGGATGTTCATCAGCCCGCGCACGCCAAGCCCATGCGCCAGCGCCTCGGCCTGGCGCTCGATCTCGGCGATGATCTCCGCCGACAGGCTGTAGGGCGGTAGCGAGCAGGCCGAGTCGCCCGAATGGACGCCCGCTTCCTCGATATGCTGGAGCACACCCGCCACGACGACCTCGTCACCGTCGCAGATCGCGTCCACGTCCACCTCGATCGCGTCGCGTAGATACTGGTCGATCAGGACCGGCGCGTCGCCCGACACCTGCACCGCGGTCTGGATATAATCCTCCAGTTGCTGCGGCCCGTCGACGATCTCCATGGCGCGGCCGCCCAGCACGAAGCTGGGGCGCATCAGCACCGGATAGCCGACCCGCTCTGCGACGAGCAGCGCTTCCTCGCGGCTGCGCGCGATGCCGTTCTTGGGCTGCAACAGCTTGAGCTTGTCGACCAGCGCCGCGAACTGCTCGCGATCCTCGGCCAGGTCGATCGCATCGGGGCTGGTCCCCAGGATCGGGATACCGGCCGCCTCCAGCGTGCGGGCGAGATTCAGCGGGGTCTGCCCACCGAACTGCACGATCACGCCGACCAATTCGCCCTTCGACTTCTCGACGTCAAGGATCGCCAGCACGTCCTCGGCGGTCAGCGGCTCGAAATAGAGACGGTCCGAGGTGTCATAGTCGGTGCTGACCGTCTCCGGGTTGCAGTTGACCATGATCGTCTCATAGCCCGCATCCGCCAGCGCGAAGCAGGCATGGCAGCAGCAATAGTCGAACTCGATCCCCTGCCCGATCCGGTTCGGACCGCCACCCAGGATGACGATCTTCTTGCGGTCGCTAGGGACCGCCTCGTCCTCGGGCTCGCCAAAGGTCGGCGCTTCATAGGTCGAGTACATGTACGGCGTCCGCGCGTCGAACTCCGCCGCGCAGGTGTCAATCCGCTTGAACACCGGGCGGACGCCCAGCTTCAGGCGATGCTCGCGCACTTCCTGTTCAGTCACGCCGCCGGTCATCATCTTGACGACCTCATGGATCAGCCCCGATCCGCGCGCGATGCCGCGATCCATGCCGCGCAGATTGGCCGATTGCAGCGCCAGATAGGCCAGCCGCTTGTCGGAGAAGCCCATCGCCTTCAGGCGGCGCATTCCCGCCGCATCCTGCGGCAGTCCGTTGTCCATGACCTCGGCCTCGGCGGCGACGATCTCGGCGATCCGCTCCAGGAACCAGGGATCATATTTGGCGATCGCATGGACCTCGGCGACGGTGAAGCCCTCCCGAAGGGCTTGGGCCGCGATCAGCAGCCGGTCGGGGGTCGCCCTGGCCAATGCCGCCTCGATCTCGGCGCGCGGCGCGCCCACCAGATGCTCGACATCGTTGAAGCCGCTCAGCCCGGTTTCCAGCCCGCGCAGCGCCTTCTGCATCGATTCATGGATGTTGCGGCCGATCGCCATCACCTCGCCGACCGACTTCATCGCGGTCGACAGCACCGGCTCCGAGCCCTTGAACTTCTCAAAGGCGAAGCGCGGGATCTTGGTGACGACATAGTCGATCGTCGGCTCGAACGAGGCCGGGGTCGCGCCGGTGATGTCGTTCTCGATCTCGTCGAGCGTATAGCCGACCGCCAGCTTGGCCGCGACCTTGGCGATCGGGAAGCCCGTCGCCTTGGACGCCAGCGCCGAGGAGCGCGACACACGCGGGTTCATCTCGATGACGATCAGGCGGCCGTCCTTCGGATTGACCGCGAACTGCACGTTCGAGCCGCCCGTCTCCACGCCGATCTCACGCAGCACCGCCAGGCTGGCGTTGCGCATGATCTGATATTCCTTGTCGGTCAGGGTCAGCGCGGGCGCGACGGTGATCGAGTCGCCGGTATGGACGCCCATCGGATCGATATTCTCGATCGAGCAGATGATGATGGAATTGTCGTTGCGATCGCGCACGACCTCCATCTCATATTCCTTCCAACCGAGGAGCGATTCCTCGATCAGCACCTCGGTCGTCGGCGAGGCGTCGAGCCCGGCGCGGACGATCGCGATGAACTCCTCGCGGTTATAGGCGACGCCGCCGCCGGTCCCGCCCAGCGTGAAGCTGGGGCGGATGATCGCGGGCAGGCCGACCTTCTCCAGCCCCGCCAGCGCCTCCGCCTCGCTATGCGCGATGGCCGAGCGGGCCGATTCCAGCCCGATCTTCTCCATCGCCGCCTTGAACTTCTGGCGATCCTCGGCCTTGTCGATCGCCTCGGCATCGGCGCCGATCATCTGGACGCCGAACTTTTCCAGCGTACCGTCCTCGAACAGCGCCAGCGCGGTGTTCAGCGCGGTCTGGCCGCCCATGGTCGGCAGGACCGCGTCGGGGCGCTCCTTCTCGATGATCTTGGCGACGACGGCGGGCGTGATCGGCTCGACATAGGTCGCATCGGCCAGCTCGGGATCGGTCATGATCGTCGCCGGGTTCGAATTGACCAGGACGATGCGATAGCCCTCTTCCTTCAGGGCCTTGATCGCCTGCGTGCCCGAATAGTCGAACTCGCACGCCTGACCGATGACGATCGGGCCAGCGCCGATGACGAGGATGGAGGAGATGTCGGTGCGTTTTGGCATTTACTCGTCTTCACCTTTGCTCGCGATTTGCAATGGATCGGCTCCACCCTTATCCAACCAGACCCAAATTTCCTTATTAAGCCATCCGTTAGTCCAATTTCGAGCTGGGTCCACTCGCGCTAGTACGTATCGGGTAGGCTTAAAAAACTCAGTTAACGCTTCATCCAAAACCTGAAGGTCAACTGAGGACTTTATAAAGAAGGCACCAGGGTATAAAAAAGACCACTGGTCTACATGACGATTAGATCTAATGAATGCGGAAACAGCAGACTCTGGCACAGAACCAGAAACAGCATTATAACTAAGGATATAGTTAGTCATGCTTGTCTCCAGCTGATTCATTACCAATCAAATGACCCGAATTCTCAAGCGTAATCTGCTTCCTGGTTTCATTATCTCCAATAATAGATCGCTCTTGGTCTATCATCATCCGCCGCTCAATATGTTCCTCGTTGTGCAACCTATCGCGATCCCACAAAGTAAAAAACGTTATTTGAAGCAATAGAACAGCAAGAGGAGCAAGGAGACAAATTGAAAAAAGCACTTCGTGCTTTCCGTTGCTTACAGCCAAACCTGCGCCACCGATCGACATAGAGATCGCCGCAGCAAGCAAAGCTGGCACTACTGCGCTGCTCGTTTTCAAACGAGCAGATATTTGCTTAACGATTGAAAGCTCTGAACTATTCATGTAAGCGACCCCACGAACCGCTCGAACAGATAGAAGCTGTCCTGCGGCCCCGGCGAGGCTTCGGGGTGGTACTGGACCGAGAAGGCCGGACGGTCGGTCAGTTCCAGCCCCGCATTCGACCCGTCGAACAGCGACACATGCGTCTCGTGCGCGTTGGCGGGCAGCGTTTCGCGCTCGACCGCGAAGCCATGGTTCATGCTGGTGATCTCGACCAGACCGTCCGACAGGCGCTTGACCGGATGGTTCGCGCCGCGATGCCCCTGGTGCATCTTGGTGGTCTTGGCGCCGACCGCCAGACCGAGCAGCTGGTGGCCCAGGCAGATGCCGAACAGCGGCTTGCCGGTATCGAGCAGCTGGCGGATCACCGGCACCGCATATTCGCCCGTCGCCGCCGGATCGCCGGGGCCGTTGGACAGGAAGATGCCGTCCGGGTTCAGCGCCATCACATCCTCGTAAGAAGCGGTGGCGGGGACCACCGACACCTTCGCACCAGCCTGAACCAGGTTGCGGAAGATGTTGTGCTTACTGCCATAATCGATCGCGACGACGTGCGGGCGATCCGCGCCCTCGGCCCCGGCATAACCGAAGCCCAGCCGCCACAGGCCGCCCTCGCGCGTCTCGCCCCAGCCATAATGCAGCTCGGTCGAGACGTCCTTGGCGAGGTCCATGCCCTCCAGACCGGGCCAGGCCTTCGCCTTTTCGAGAAGTGCTGCGATGTCGAATTCGCCCGAAGCCGAATGCGCGATCACGCCGTTCGGCGCACCGGCGGCCCGGATGCGGCGGGTCAGCGCGCGGGTATCGATGCCCGCCAGGCCGATGCGGTTGTGCCGCGCCATCCATCCGGCAAGGTTCTCCATTGCGCGGAAGTTGGACGGGGCGGTCGGGTCCTCGCGGACGATCATGCCCAGCGCGTGCGGCGCATCCGCCTCGATATCGTCGGGGTTCGCGCCGACATTGCCGATATGCGGGAAGGTGAAGGTGATGATCTGCCCCGCGAAGGACGGATCGGTCATGATCTCCTGATAGCCGGTCATCGCGGTGTGGAAACACACCTCGCCGACGGCATCACCCTCGACGCCGAACCCGCGCCCCCACAACACGTCTCCGTTCGCCAGAACGAGAACACCCGTGGCGCCCTCAGGCTTTTCGGGCATGGCGAATGGCTTGGCGTCGGCCATGATCGGCGGGCACTCCTCAGTAAAATGTCTGCAATGTCGCTAAGTGGCGTCCGCTAGACCCCGTTGGCCGATCCGTCAACCGGTTCACGGCAATGCCCGGCTGCGCTATCATCCCCGCCTTTCAGACAAGACGGACAAAACATGATTCGCGACGACATCAAGGCCGCGCAGGTGGCCGCCATGAAGGCTGGCGACAAGGAAAGCCGCGCCGCCATCAGCCTGATCCAGGCCGCCATCAAGAACCGCGACATCGAACTCCGCACCGGCGAGGCGCCCGCCGATGACGACATGGTCGTGATCGAAGTGCTGCAGAAGATGGTCAAGCAGCGCCGCGAATCGATCGCCATGTACGAACAGGGCGGTCGCCAGGAACTGGCCGATGCCGAAAAGGCCGAGGTCGCGGTGATCGAGCGCTTCCTGCCGCAGACGCTGTCCGAGGACGAGACCAGGGCCGCGATCGAGGCGATCAAGACCGAGATCGGCGCGAGCGGCATGAAGGACATGGGCCGCGTCATGGCGGAGCTGAAGGCGCGCCATGCCGCCGTGCTGGACATGAGCAAGGCGAGCGGGCTGGTAAAGGCGGCGCTGGCCTGAATATCCGGTCGGGGAATGCGTCGAAACGCCCCTCCCCGACCCCATTTTCCTTGCCAGAATAACGGTGTTGCTATAGGGTTTATAATCACGCGGACATCATGAGCCTGACCCCGCAATTCCTTGACGAGCTTCGTGCCCGTACCAGTCTGTCGGCGCTGATCGGCAAGACGGTGAAGCTGCAAAAGGCGGGCCGCGAATATAAGGGCTGCTGCCCCTTCCATAATGAAAAGACGCCCAGCTTCTACGTCAACGACGACAAGGGCTTTTACCATTGCTTCGGCTGTTCGGCGCATGGCGATGCCATTCGCTGGATGACCGACCAGCGCGGCCTGCCCTTCATCGACGCGGTCAAGGAACTGGCGCAGGTCGCCGGGCTGGACATGCCCGCACAGGACCGCCGCGCCGCGCGGGAAGCCGAGCGCGCCAAGGGCCTGCACGACGCGATGGCCGATGCCGCGTCATGGTTCTCCGAGCAACTGGGCGGGCTGTCGGGCGGCGACGCGCGCGCGCTGCTCGAACGCCGCCGGGTCATGCCGGAAACGGCCCGCGCCTTCGGCCTGGGCTTCGCGCCGGACAGCCGGGGCAAGCTGAAGGCCGCGCTGGCCGAATATGGCGACCCGGCGCTGATCGAGTGCGGGCTGCTCATCAAGGTCGACGGCAAGGACCCGTATGACCGTTTCCGCGGCCGGCTAATGATCCCGATCCGCGACGCGCGCGGGCGGGTGATCGCGTTCGGCGGCCGGATCATCGGCGAGGGCGAGCCGAAATATCTCAACTCCCCCGACACGCCGCTCTTCGACAAGGGGCGCACGCTCTACAATCTTGACCGTGCCGCGCCCGCGGTGCGCAAGTCCGGCCGGGTGCTGGTGGTCGAGGGCTATATGGACGTGATCGCCCTCGCCCAGGCCGGGATCGAGGAAGCCGTGGCGCCGCTGGGCACCGCGCTGACCGAGCATCAGCTCGAGCGTCTGTGGCGAATGGTCGACGTGCCGACCCTGTGCTTCGACGGCGACGCGGCGGGACAGAAGGCCGCGATCCGCGCCGCCCACCGCGCGCTGCCGCTGCTCCAGCCGGGGCGCAGCCTGTCCTTCGTCACCCTGCCGCAAGGGCAGGACCCCGACGATCTGGTCCAGGAAAAGGGCGCGGCGGGGTTCGAGGCGGTGCTCACCCGCGCGACGCCGCTCAGTGACCTGCTCTGGCAGTCCGAGATCGCGCAGGCCCAGACCGACACGCCCGAGGGCCGCGCCGCACTGAAACAGCGGCTGGAGGAACTGGCGCAGCAGATCCCGCACAGGGATTTGGCCTACGAGTATAAGCGCGCGATGATGTCGCGCTATTTCGACATTTTCGGCATCCGCCGGGTCAATGCCGCGGCGGTGCACCAGGCGGTGGCCGAGGCCAATCGCCATGTCGGGCGCGGCGTCGAATACAGCCTGCGCCGCGCGGTGCTGCTGGGCCTGATGCGCTATCCGCATGTCCTGTGCCGCTATATGGACGAGATCAGCCGGCTGGACATGGGCGACCGCTATCTCAACGCCTGGCGGCACCATCTGCTCGACGCGGCGGTCAACGACCCACATCTCTCGCGGAAGGACTCGGCGGAGGCCGAAAGCCTGATCGAACAGATCATGGCGACCACCGAGGTCCACCCGATCGACGCGCGCGACTATACCCGCGACCTCGCCTTCAGCTTCTTCAGCCGGATCAGCGACCCGGCGATCGCCGTGCGCGACCTTGAAAAGGTGATCGAGGTGATGCTGGAGGAAAGCGAGACGCGCGCCAACCGCGAACGCGCGGTACAAGCGTTCCAGGCCGACATGACCGAGGATCGTTTCGCCGAGCAGACGCGGTGCCACGCCGCGCACACGCAATCGCTCGATCAGCTCTATCGCTGGCTGGAAAATGCCCGCGATCTGGCCGATCGGCAGGCGGGGGAGGCCGCTTGATACAGGCGACCCCGCGCCCCATATCCGGGGCATATCGGGCGGCATACGCCCATAATGGAAAATTACGCATGGCCCCCTCACCCGCTTGCAATAATGGCAAGTGGCGTGAAAGAGGCCGGGCATTGAGACCCGAGGGCATTTGATGGCGAAGGCGAATATGGCGGCGGATACGACCGATACCACGGAAACGGGCGATGCGCCGCTGATCGACCTGAACGAGGCGTCGGTCAAGAAGCTGATCGCGCGCGCCAAGAAGCGCGGCTACATCACCTATGACCAGCTGAACGAGGCGCTGCCGCAGGACCAGATGTCCTCCGACCAGCTCGAGGATATCATGGCCGCCCTCAATGAGATGGGCGTCAACATCGTCGAGAACGAGGAACAGGGCGAGGACGGCGAGTCCGAGGAAGAGGCCGACGACGCCGAGACCACGGATGGCGACGCCGATTCCGGTCCCCAGCCGGAGGCCAAGAAGAAGGAAACCGTCGATCGCACCGACGATCCGGTCCGCATGTACCTGCGCGAGATGGGCGCGGTCGAACTGCTGAGCCGCGAGGGCGAGATCGCCATCGCCAAGCGGATCGAGGCGGGTCGCGACACGATGATCCTGGGGCTGTGCGAAAGCCCGATTACCTTCAACGCGATCATCGACTGGTCGACCGCGCTGAACGAAGGCACGATGCAGCTGCGCGAGATCCTGGATCTCGACGCCATGCTGTCCAAGGATGCCGGCCCGGAAAATCTGGGTGAGGAGGACGAGGACGACAATGGCGAGATCAGCGCCAAGAATGCCGGTCCCCAGTTCAAGGAAGAAGAAGAGCCCGAGGAACCCTCGGTCGACGGCGAAGAAGGCGAAGGCGGCGAACGCCGCGGCCCCCGCGCCGAGGACGAGGAAGAGGACAACACCCTTTCGCTCGCCCAGATGGAGGAGACGCTCAAGCCGCAGGCGCTGGAGAAGTTCGCCAACATCACCAACATCTACAAGAAATTCTCGAAGATCCAGCAGCAGCGACTGGAATCGATGGCGCTGGGCGGCGAGCTGTCGGTCGCGGACGAGCGCAAATATCACAAGCTGCGCGAAGAGCTGACCGCCGAGGTCGAGAGCGTTCAGTTCCACAACGCCAAGATCGAATTCCTGGTCGACCAGCTCTATGCCTTCAACCGCCGCCTGACCGCGCTGGGCGGCCAGATGCTGCGTCTGGCCGAGCGGCACAAGGTCAACCGCAAGGACTTCCTCGACCGCTATCTGGGCCATGAGCTGGACGAGAACTGGCTCGACACGGTGCGTGGGCTGGACAAGAAGTGGGGCAATTTCGCGTCGAACGAAGCCGCCACGGTCGATCGCATCCGCAGCGAGATCGCCGAGATTTCGCAGCAGACCGGCATGGCGCTGACCGAATTCCGCCGCATCGTGAACATGGTGCAGAAGGGCGAACGCGAGGCACGGATCGCCAAGAAGGAAATGGTCGAGGCCAATCTGCGCCTCGTCATCTCGATCGCCAAGAAATACACCAATCGCGGCCTGCAGTTCCTGGACTTGATCCAGGAGGGCAATATCGGCCTGATGAAGGCGGTCGATAAGTTCGAATATCGCCGCGGCTACAAGTTCAGCACCTACGCGACCTGGTGGATCCGGCAGGCGATCACCCGCTCGATCGCGGATCAGGCGCGGACCATCCGCATCCCGGTCCACATGATCGAGACGATCAACAAGCTGGTCCGCACCAGCCGCCAGTTCCTGCACGAGCAGGGCCGCGAGCCGACGCCGGAGGAGATGGCCGAACGCCTCTCCATGCCGCTGGAGAAGGTGCGCAAGGTGATGAAGATCGCCAAGGAGCCGATCTCGCTCGAAACGCCGATCGGCGATGAGGAGGACAGCCATCTCGGCGACTTCATCGAGGACAAGAACGCGGTCATCCCGGTGGACGCGGCGATCCAGGCGAATCTCAAGGAAACGGTCACCCGCGTCCTCGCCTCGCTGACCCCGCGCGAAGAGCGCGTGCTGCGGATGCGCTTCGGCATCGGCATGAACACCGACCATACCCTTGAAGAGGTCGGCCAGCAATTCAGCGTGACCCGCGAACGCATCCGTCAGATCGAGGCCAAGGCGCTCCGCAAGCTGAAGCACCCCAGCCGCAGCCGCAAGATGCGCAGCTTCCTCGACCAGTAAGATCGGGCGCATCGGGCAAGAAAACAGGGCTGCCGGTCGAAGGATCGGCGGCCCTTTTCGTGCCTGAGACAACTCCGATCCGGCATGTCGCTTGCACGCGCCTGCATTCGCTACGGCGGGGCTAAGACGCTACAGGCGCACCGATTATTTGCCGGACTCGCGATCGCGGCACTCGCCATGCGGGGCCACTCGTCCGCAGCCGGTATGACCGACGTAGGACGCGACGGAGCGTCCATGAGTATCGGTCAGGTGCATCGGCGATCCGGCGGGGCTTTTGCGCGTCTTCGCTCGTCAAGGACGTCTCTGGCAGCAGAGCTCCCATCATGGGGAGGAAATCGGAACGACTTCCAACCCTTACGGCCGCTCGCAGCATGAAATCGGCGAGGTTTTGCGTTCAGATTTTGGAATGAAATGGTGCGCCCGGAACGATTCGAACGTCCGACCCTCAGATTCGTAGTCTGATGCTCTATCCAGCTGAGCTACGGGCGCGCATAGGGTCTGGAAAGACCGGCTATAGGATCCACTGGCGCGCCCGGAACGATTCGAACGTCCGACCCTCAGATTCGTAGTCTGATGCTCTATCCAGCTGAGCTACGGGCGCGCTGTGGAGGTGGGCTGATATAAGCGGCGTTCGATCTTGGCAAGCACCTTTTCACGGTTATCCACAAATTCCTCGCAAAGCCGCACCTGGCGCGTTGCGGCATTTTCCCCCATCGCCTTCGCCGCTAGGATGGCGAGGATGACCCATATTCGCTTTCCCCGCCCGGCCCTGCCGCTCCTGCTCGTTGGCGCCTCGCTGCTCACAGGCTGTGCGCACGACACGCTCCAATATCCGTCGCTCGCGGTCCGCCCAGTCGAGAAGCAGGGCTTTGCGGAGCCCGAGGTCAAGCCGGTGGTCGCGCAACCCGATCCGGCGCTGGACCGGGATGTGGCGGCGCTGAGCGATCGATTGAACGCGGTCGCACAGGAATTCACCAAGGCACACGGGCAGGCCCAGGCGAGCGCCCGTAGGGCACAAGGGCAGGCAGTGGGCAGCGACGCATGGCTGACCGCGCAGACCGACCTGGCAGGACTGGATGAGATCCGCGCGCGAAGCTCGGCGCTCCTGACCGATATCGACGATCGCGCTCTCGCCCGCGCCGCCGAGTTGAAGCCCGATTATCCCGCGCTCAATGCCCTGCGCGACCGTGCCGCGGCGTTGATCGCGCGGCAGGGGCAACAGATCGGCGCGCTCTCGGCCAGCCTGCCCGCCGCCTGATCCGCGCCGGACCGTCTGACACGTCGAAGCGACGAGCGCCGGCGATCGCGAAGGAAGGACAAGACGCCCGGATCCCGAAAGGGTGAGGATCGGGTGCGGGGGACGCGGCGATATGCCGCCACCCGCCACGCCGCGCCTTGGTAACGCAACGGGCACGATCGGATCGTCCCCCGACCCTTCCCGGACCCGCCGGCCCGTAGCGACTCGGTGGATGACGCCCAGCCTGGGCAGCCCCATCTCCGCCACGATCGGCTGGACCGGAAACGACAGGCCTGCCCTTCAGGATCGACGCGCCGATCAGGCCCGAACCAGCGGAACCTGGACCGAGGCCACTCGCGCGGCGATCGAAATGCCCCTCAGGCGTGCAGCAACCGCGCCGCATGCGCAGCGTGGTAGGTCAACACCCCCGAACAGCCGGCGCGCTTGAACGCGGTCAGCGTCTCCAGCACCATCGCATCGCGATCCGCCACCCCGGCCGCCACCGCCGTCTCGATCAGCGCATATTCGCCCGACACCTGATAGGCGAAGGTCGGCACGCGGAATTCGTCCTTCACCCGGCGGACGATGTCGAGATAGGGCAGGCCCGGCTTGACCATCACGCTGTCCGCGCCCTCCGCCAGGTCGAGCGCGACCTCGCGCAGCGCCTCCTCGGCGTTGGCATAGTCCATCTGATAGGTCTTCTTGTTGCCCTTCAGCAGGCCACGCGTGTTCACCGCATCGCGGAACGGGCCGTAGAAGGCGCTCGCATATTTGGCGGCATAGGCCATGATCTGGACATTGTGGAACCCTTCGGCTTCCAGCGCGGCGCGGATCATGCCGACCCGCCCGTCCATCATGTCCGACGGCGCGATCACGTCCGATCCCGCCCGCGCCTGGGTGAGCGCCTGCTGCACCAGTGCGTCTGCCGTGCTGTCATTGACGACATAGCCCGCCGCGTCGACCAGCCCGTCATGGCCATGGGTCGTGTAGGGATCGAGCGCCACATCGGTCAGCACGCCGATTTCGGGCACCGCGTCCTTGATCGCGCGGATCGCCCGGCACATCAGATTGTCCGGGTTCACCGCTTCCCGCCCATCGTCGGTGCGAAGCTGCGGCGGCGTGTTGGGGAACAGGGCCAGGCAGGGAATGCCAAGATCGGCGGCTTCCCGCGCACGCGCCACAATGCCTTCGACCGACCAGCGCGACACGCCCGGCAGGCTGGCGATGGGCTCTTCCACCCCCTGCCCCTCGGTCACGAACAACGGCCAGATGAGATCGGCCGGGGTCAACACCGTTTCGGCGTGCAGCCGGCGGCTCCAATCGGAAGCACGAGTGCGACGAAGGCGAAGCGCGGGATAGGATGCGGTCATGGCCATGGCATTTGAAGGATCATACCCGTCTTGCCAAGCGTTGCGTATGCGAAAGGAAATCCGGTTTGAGAGAAATTCGATCGGCCGCCATGGTCGTCAACGCCAGGGCCCGACGCGGACACGCGATGTTCCGCAACGCCTGCGACGCGCTGTCCGGCCTGCCCTGCCCGCTTGATGCGCGCGCGGTCGAAAATCCCGCGGATCTGGAACCCACCGTGCGTGAGTTGCTGGCGGGCAAGCCCGACCTGCTGATCCTGGGCGGCGGCGACGGCACGATCAGCGGGCTCGTCGACCTGCTGGTCGGGCATGACGTCGTCCTGGGTGTCCTGCCGCTCGGCACGGCGAACAGCTTCGCCCGCTCGCTGGGCATCCCCCTGACCATCGAGGGCGCCGCCGATGTGATCCTCAATGGCCGGTCACGCCGCATCGACCTGGGCATGATCGACAAGGATTATTACGCCAATTGCGCCGCGATGGGGATCAGCCCGAAGATCGCCGAGACGGTGCCCCACGGCCTGAAGCGAGTCGCAGGACGGCTGGGCTATCTGGGCTGGGCGGCCTATCAATTCCTGCGCTTCCGCCCGTTCACGCTCATCGTCGAGCAGAATGGCCGCTATGAGCGGCTGCGCGTGGTCGAGGTCCGCATCTCCAACGGCCCCTATCATGGCGGAACCGAAGTGGTGGAGTCGGCCGCCGTCGACTCGGGCGAGATCGTGGTGCAGGCGGTGTGCGGCCATGTGAAGCGCCGCCTGATCGTCAACTGGGCGGCCAGCGTCCTGCACAGCGATTATCGCAAGGAGGAGGTGCGCGAGTTTCGCGGCCGCGAGATCCGGCTCGACACCATCCCGCCGCTCCCCATCTCGATCGATGGCGAGGTGCTGGCCCACACGCCGGTGACCGCCCGCATCGCGCCGGGGATCATCGAGGTGATGGCCCCGGTCTGACCGATCAGCCGACCGGCATCGCCTTGTTGGTCGGCTCGCCCTCCGCAAGTACCTGTTCGCGGCACTCATCCTGCCCGACCACCAGCTTCACCTTGCGCCAGCCGCCATGCCGGTAATAGCCGATGGTCATCAGCATCGAGGCGAGCGAGCCCGCCGGGAAGCTCCACCAGATCGCGTCCGCCCCGAATTGCGGCTCCAGCGCATAGGCCAGGCCGAAGCGGACCGGGAACATCGCCACCGCCAGGATGACCAACGGCCCGACTACAGCGCCATTGGCCCTGACCGTGGCCGCCAGCACCATCGACACGCTGAACAGGATGAAGCTCCAGGCACCGATCAGGTTGATCCGCGCCGCGATGCCGATCGCCTCGGGATCATGGCCCAGGAACAGCCACAGCACATGCCGGTCGAGCGCAGCGAGCAACAGCACCAGCCCGCCCGTGAGCAACAGGTTCATGCGCAAACCGGCGCGGGCAATCCGGTCGACCCGGTCCCACTGGTTCGCGCCGATATTCTGCGCGACCATCGCGCTGACCGCCGCGCCCAGCGCCATGGCGGGCATCTGCACATAGGTCCACAACTGGTTCGCCGCACCATAGGCTGCGGTGGTGGCGGTGCCATGCCGGTTGACCAGCCCCATCATCGCCAGCGCGGAGGTGGAGACGACCAGCATCTGCAACCCCATGGGAAAGCCCTTGACCACGATGGTCCGCAGGAGGGGGCCGGTCGGGATCAGAAAGCGCCATTCGGCCCCGCGAAGCCGGATGACCAGGTCGCGCGCGTAGAGATAGGCGACCAACGCCGCCAGCGATCCGCTATTGGCTATCAGCGTGGCGATCGCCGAGCCCTGAATGCCCAAGGCCGGAACAGGCCCAAAACCCAGGATGAAGAGCGGGTTGAGCAGAACGTCCAGGACCGAGCCCAAGGCCATGAACTTGAGCGGCGTGATCGAGTCGCCGACCCCGCGCAGCGCCATGGTCAACAACACCGCGATGAATCCGGGCGGCATGGCGATGAAGATCACGCGGAGATAGGCGAGCGCCAGAGGATAAACCTCGACGGGCGTATGCAGCGCGCGCAGGATCGCGGGCGCGGCCAGCCAACCAGCGCCGATGGTCAGGATCGAAATCACGCCGAACAGCCCGAGCGCCGATCCCAGCACGCGGCGCACCATCTCGACATCGCGCCGCCCCATCGCCTGCCCGATCAGGATCGTCGCCGCCATGCCAAAGCCGAAGGTCGCCGCGACCAGCAGGAACATGATGATGTTCGCATTGGTCGTCGCCGCCAGCGCGCGGGCACCGAGGAACTGGCCGATCCATATCGCATTGATCGACCCGTTGAGCGATTGCAGCACGCTGGAGCCCAGCGTCGGCAGCGCGAACAGCAAAAGGGTACGGCCGATCGGCCCTGCGGTCAGGTCGCGCCGGCCGGATTGCGATGTCATCGGGGCGCCTCTCCAAGGGCCATTTCCGTCATGACTGACCGTGCCATATCGGCATATTGCGCCGAAGCCCGCCTGGTCGCCCGGCCGGAATAAAGCCCGCGCAGATATCCCCAGTCCAATGCCGTCAGATGGTCCGGAGAGGTCCCCTCGTCAAACAGCGACAAAATTGTACCCGCATCCTCCGGCTTCCCCTCCTGGCGTGACGGATTGACCCGCGCCAGAGCGCGAAAGGTGGCATAATCGGCGATCTGTTCGATTCTTTTCCCCGGCAGAGCGGAGCGATCGATCATCACGACTGCCGCGACGATCTGTGATTGTATCGGCGCGTCGATCCGACTGGCGGTCGGGATATGCAGCGTCGGGAATCCGCCGTCACCCGCCACCAGCTTTTCGCCATCGCGGCTGGCGATAGCCGTGATGTGCCAGGCATGGACAGGCCCCTTGTCCGTTTTCAGCGCCCGGATCGTGGAATAGGGCAGGTCGCCGAATATAGCCGGACGATATTTGTTCAGCCAATCGACCTGCCGGGCCCCGTTGTCGACGAAAACGATCAGGACATTGGGGCGACACCTGGGGCCAGCCAAACGAATTTTGAGATGTTCGGCATTGGCCAGCACCCGGTCGGCCAGCGCGATGCCCAGTTCGACGCGGAGCCCCGCCGTCACGACGCAAAGCGGCTCGCTCAGACGAGACAGCGGTTCATCCGACGAGGAGCGGACCGAAAGCGCGCGAACCCAACGATCGACCAATGCGCGCTGGGGCACGGGGCGAGCCGTCACGATCACCGGATCGCTCGCCACGCCGGCCTGCCCGGCAAGCGGCGTGGCGGTCATCAGGAGCGCGGCGCCGGCCATCAGGACAGATATCACGCCTCCCATTCGCCCCACGCTCCCTGCTGCCGATCGGTTTACCCAGCCAGCGCGCTCCGCACCGCCTGTACGGCCTCGTCCGCCTTCGTGCCATCCGGGCCACCGCCCTGCGCCATGTCGGGACGGCCACCGCCACCCTGGCCGCCCAGCGCCGCCACAGCCGTGCGCAGCAGCTCGACGGCATTGTGCCTGGCCGTCAGGTCGTCCGTGACACCGACCGCGACCGAGGCGCGCCCGTCATTGACCGCGACCATCACCGCGACGCCCGAACCGCCCAGACGCTGCTTGGCATCATCCACCGCGCCGCGCAGCCCCTTGGCATCGAACCCATCCAGCACCTGGCCGATAAAGGCCACGTCGCCAATCTGTTCGGGGCCCGCCGCCGCGCCGCCCGCACCGCCGCCCATGGCCAGCGCCTTCTTCGCCTCGGCCAGTTCACGTTCCAGGCGACGACGCTCCTCGACCAGCGCGGTGATGCGCGACGGCACTTCGTCCGGCGTCGTCTTCAGCGCGGCGGCCGCGCTTTTCAGCAATTCGTCACGATGCGACAGATAGCTGCGCGCCGCTTCGCCGGTCAGCGCCTCGACCCGGCGCACGCCGCTCGACACCGCGCCTTCGGACACGATCTTGAACACGCCGATCTCGCCCAGTGCGCCGACATGGGTGCCGCCGCAGAGTTCGAGCGAATAGGTGCCGTTGGCGTCCTCGCCCATCGAGACGACGCGCACCTCGTCACCATATTTCTCGCCGAATAGCGCCATCGCGCCCATTTCGATCGCTTCGTCCGGGGTCATCAGGCGGGTGACGACGGGTCCGTTGCCGCGCACCTGTTCGTTCACCCGGGTTTCGACCTCGACGATATCGTCCACGGTCATGCCGACGGGCTGCGAAAAGTCGAAGCGCAGCCGTTCGGGCGCAACCAGCGAGCCCTTTTGCGCGACATGCGTGCCCAGCCGCTGACGAAGCGCCTCGTGCAACAGATGCGTCGCCGAATGGTTGGCGCGAATCGCCGCACGGCGCGCGGTGTCGATCATCAGCCGCACGCTGTCGCCGACCTTGATACCGCCCTCCTGCACCTGCGCATTGTGCACGAACACGCGGCCGAGTTGCTTGGATGTGTCGGTGACAATCGCCTTCAGCCCGGCGTCCCCGGAGATGGTGCCGCTGTCGCCAACCTGCCCGCCGCTCTCGCCATAGAAAGGCGTCTGGTTGACGATGATCGCGACGTTTTCCCCCGCCGCCGCGCTGTCGACGCGCGCGCCGTCCTTGACCAGCGCCAGCACTTCGCCTTCGCCGGTGTCCGAGGCATAGCCGAGAAATTCGGTCGACCCCGTTTCTTCAGCAATGTCGAACCACACATCGTCCGACGCCTTCGCGCCCGACCCCTTCCAGGCTGCGCGCGCGGCGCGCTTCTGTTCGGCCATCGCCGCGTCAAAGCCCGCGCGATCGACCGACAGGTTCTGCGCGCGCAACGCGTCCTCGGTCAGATCATAAGGGAAGCCATAGGTGTCATAGAGCTTGAACGCCGTCTCACCCGCCAGCGTCGTGCCCGGCGCCATGCCCGCCGTCGCTTCGTCGAGCAGCTTCAATCCCTTGTCGAGCGTCTGGCGGAAACGGGTCTCCTCCTGGCGCAACGTCGCCTCGATCAGCGGCTGCGCGCGGACCAGTTCGGGATAGGCGGCCCCCATCTCCGCCACCAGGGCGGGAACCAGCCGGTGCATCAACGGATCCTTGGCGCCCAGCAGATGGGCATGGCGCATCGCGCGACGCATGATCCGACGCAGCACATAGCCACGCCCTTCATTGGCCGGCAGCACGCCGTCCGCCACCAGGAACCCGGCCGAACGCAGATGGTCGGCGATCACCCGGTGCGACGCCGTCCGCTCGCCCTCGGCCTTGGTGTGCGTCAACTGGCACGACGCGGCGATCAGCGCCTTGAACGTGTCGGTATCGTAATTGTCGTGCACGCCCTGCAACACCGCCGCGATCCGTTCGAGGCCCATGCCGGTATCGATCGACTTGCGCGGCAATTCGCCGACGACCTCATTCGCTTCCTGCTCGAACTGCATGAAGACGAGGTTCCAGATCTCGACGAACCGGTCGCCATCCTCCTCCGGGCTGCCGGGGGGGCCACCATAGATATGGTCGCCATGATCGTAGAAGATTTCAGAGCACGGACCGCATGGCCCATTCTCACCCATCGCCCAGAAATTATCCTTGGTCGGGATGCGAATGATCTTGTGATCGGGGAGGCCGGCGATCTTCTTCCACAGGTCGAACGCCTCGTCATCGGTGTGATAGACGGTGGCGGTCAGCTTTTCGGCGGGAATACCCCAGACCTTGGTCAACAGGGTCCAGGCATGGGTGATCGCCTGTTCCTTGAAATAATCGCCGAACGAGAAATTGCCCAGCATTTCAAAGAACGTATGGTGCCGGGCGGTATAGCCGACATTGTCCAGGTCGTTATGCTTGCCGCCCGCCCGGACGCACTTCTGCGAGCTGGTAGCGGTCGAATAGGGCCGCGTTTCCAGGCCGGTGAACACGTTTTTGAACGGCACCATGCCCGCATTCACGAACATCAGCGTCGGGTCGTTCTGCGGCACGAGCGGCGCGGAGGGGACGATCTGGTGCCCTTGCGAACCGAAATAGTCTAGAAAGCCGCGGCGGATGTCGTTGGTCGAGGTCATGCATGCGGCTTAGGCGAGGATTTGCGCCCGCTCAAGCGCCCGCGCGTCAGGCTCGTTCCATCGCATCCCCGGCCGGCCCCGATTTGCGGCGGCATCGCTGGCGGATCGGCGTGAGTGAAAGCCATCGCCGAACGACCTCCCCGCCATCCGCAACCGCGCCGACGTCAACCGGCCGCATCGCCAAGCGCGGCGCTCCACCGCAATCCGCCGGGCAGATCGCCCGCGCAAAGATCGATCTGCAGGACACGGCGATGACGGCCCGGCGCGGCGCGGGCCGATCCATGCAGGACCAGCGTGCGATAGAGCCAGACCGTGCCTTCCTCCGCCAGGCACGTCGTCTGCCCCAGTTCCCGGACCACATCGTCGATCGCGTCCTCGGCAATCAGCCCCCGCGCGTGCGACCCCGGAACGACGAGCAGCGGGGCGTTATCCCGGTCCACCGCATCCAGGTGAAAGCGCACCGTCATCATGCGCTCGAGCAGCGCGATCGGCGGGGCGACATGCAAGCGGCCCTGTTTGATGGTCCATGGCCCAAATCCCGTGACGTGCCTTCGCTCCGCTACCCCGATCGTCCGATCCTGATGCCAGGGCAAAGCCCAGTTCGCGCTGTCCTGCTTGTCGAAAAGCAAGGCGCGGACGGGGCGAACCCCGAGCCCGATGATCGGCTCAAGCGCCCCGATCAGCCGCTGGACACCACCCAAGTCGGCCGCCCGCCGGGGATCGATTCGCTGCCCCGGCCGCTTGTCCGGCCAGTCCGTGAAAAGGCGGCCCAATTCGCCGCGTTCGTTTTCGTCCAGTCGCGATGACCAGAGCGCATAGCCCCGGCGGTCAAGTTCAGCGATCACCCGATCCGCTCCTCGATCGACCGGGACGGCATGGGGAGCGAGACAGGCCCCATCTTGGTCATGGGGACGCAAAACTGGCGGGGACTATACAGCCCCGGCCGGATCCAAAACGGCAACGCGGTGGCCGCGATCATCGCGCGCCGGGACATGGGGGCCGCATGACCGCGATGATAGATTCCTTGACCTCGGCGCCGCAATGCCCTTGGCTTGCGCGCGGACTGCATATTCGGGGTGGGCATGGCCAAGCGGCTAACTTTGTACATTTTTATCGGCCTGGTGCTGGGGCTTATCGTCGGGCTGGGACTGAACCTGTCCATTGACGATGGCAGTGCGGCCTCTGCCGAGCGGCTGAAGACGATCGCGGGCTATTTCTCGATCGTCACCAGCCTTTTCCTGCGCCTTATCAAGATGATCATTGCGCCTCTTGTGTTCGCGACCCTGGTTTCCGGGATTGCGCAGATGGGCGATACCAAGGCGCTGGGCCGGATCGGTTTCCGTTCGCTCGCATGGTTCATCTCGGCCAGCCTCGTCTCGCTCAGCCTGGGCATGATCCTGGTCAACCTGTTGCAGCCGGGCGTGGGCCTCAACCTGCCCTTACCCGCCGTCACCGCCGATAGCGGGGTGGTGAAGGCAGGATTCGACCTGCAGAAATTCGTCACCCATCTGGTGCCCGCCTCGCTGGTCGAGGCGATGGCGACCAATGAAGTCTTGCAGATCGTCATCGGATCGCTCTTCCTGGGCATCGCGATCACCGCGGTGGGCGAACGCGCCGCGCCGCTGGTGCGCGCGGTCGATGCGCTGGTGGCGGTGATGCTGCAAGTCACCGACTATGTCATGCGGCTGGCTCCGTTCGCGGTGTTCGGCGCGGTGGCGGGCACGCTGACCGAACGCGGGCCGTCGGTGATCGGCAAGCTCGCCTATTTCATGGGCAGCTTCTATCTTGGCCTGTTCCTGCTGTGGCTGGTGCTGATCGCCGCCGCGACGCTGTTCATCGGGGTCCGTATCCGCGCGTTGCTGGCGCATATCCGCGCGCCGCTGATCCTCGCCTTTTCGACCGCGTCGTCCGAAGCCGCCTACCCGCGCATCCTGGAGGGGCTGGACAGGTTCGGCGTGCCGCCGCGCATCGCCAGCTTCGTCCTGCCACTGGGCTATTCGTTCAACCTCGACGGCTCGATGATGTACATGACGTTCGCCGCGCTGTTCATCGCGCAGGCCTATGGCATCGACCTGTCGATCGGCCAGCAGATCACCATGCTGCTGGTCCTGATGGTGACGTCCAAGGGTATTGCGGGCGTGCCCCGCGCCTCGCTGGTGGTGATCGCGGCGACGATGCCGATGTTCAACATTCCGGAAGCGGGCCTGCTGCTGATCCTGGCCGTCGACCATTTCCTCGACATGGGCCGGTCGGCCACCAACGTCATCGGCAATGCGGTGGCGAGCGCGGTCATCGCCAAATGGGAGGGGCCGCTCGACCCGGCCGAGCCGGTCGATGTCGACATGCTGCACGCCCCCTCGGGCACCCCCAAAAAGCCCGCCCCGGACAGCTTCAGGCAGATTGGCGGCCATTGATCGCGGCCTTTCCGCCCGGCGAAACGCCGGGGCAGTGGCCGGCGAAAATCACCCTCGCCCTTCGCGCGACCAGGGGAAGGCCTCCGGCAGGCGTGCCGTTTGGCGATCGAAGCCTCGGCCCGCCTATCGCGACTGGCAGGCCCAGCCGCGTGACCCGCCGTCACGCATAGGCATAGGGACCGCCCTTGGCGAGCGCCGCCCGATAGGCCGGGCGGGCATGGATGCGCGCCAGCCAGGCCATCGTCGCGGGGCGACGCTCGTCCAACCCGGCCCGCGCCCGCGCCGCTTCCAGCGGGAAGCTCATGATGATGTCCGCCGCCGTCATCTGGTCGCTCGCGAACCAGGGCGAGCGGGTGAGTTCGGCCTCGACATAATCGAGATGACGGTCGACCATCGGCTGGAATCGCTTGCTCGCGGTCCTGCCCAGCAGCGGAATTCGACCGAGGACCAGCAGCACCAGCAAGGGCGGCATCAGCGATCCTTCGGCATAATGAAGCCAGAACCGCCAGCGCAACGCCGCGTCGCGATGCGCGGGCGGCCCCAGCCGACCATCAGCCTTGGCGACCAGATACTCGATGATCGCCCCCGTCTCGGCAACGACCAGCCCGTCATCCTCGACCACCGGCGACTTGCCCAGCGGATGAACCGCGCGCAATTCGCGTGGCGCCAGCATGGTCCTGGGATCGCGTTCATAGCGTCGCACCGCATAGGGCAGCCCGAGTTCCTCGAGCATCCACAGGATGCGTTGCGACCGGCTGTTTTCGAGATGGTGGACGATCAGGGTCATCGGACGCGCTTTCGACAGGGAGCCGGACCCGACCGGCGACAGGAAAGCATAACGATCCGCCGCACGGAACGATGCACCGTGTCAGACCTGCCGAACCGCATGCCATAGCCAGGCCGATGCCGGATAGTCGATCGCCTCCCCCGCCACCTGCCGCGCCAGCGCCTCCCGCAACCAGGCCAGGATCGCGGGCCGTTCCGCCTCGGGCACCTGGCGCAGGCGGGTGGCGGCCGGTCCGATCCGCGTCAGGAACGCCATCGCGTCCTCGACCGGGTCAGGCCCTTCGCCCACGCGATAGGCGAAGTCGCATCGCCGTGCCTCGCCTCGCCATCCGGCCCGCGCGAGCAGATCCCGCACACGGTCCGGATCGGCAAAGGCGAATGGCCCCGGCGCGGTGGAGGCGGATGGCGGCGTATCGCCACCGCCCAGACGCGACCAGCCATTGGCCGCCATGTCCGCAAAACAACTGAACACCATCGCGCCGCCCGGCGCGGCGGCAGCGGCGAAGCGGGTGAAGGCCGCCACCGGATCGTCGAAGAACATCACCCCGTGGCGCGAGACGAACAGATCGACAGGGGCCTCCGCGCCCGCGATCGTCACCGCGTCGCCCTGCACGAAGCGGAACCGGCCATCCTCTCCAGCCCGCTCGCGTGCCACGGCCAGCAGGTCGATGGACAGGTCGACACCCACAATCTCCGCCTCCGGCCGCATCGCCGCCAGCGCGAGACCGGTCGATCCCGCACCGCAACCGATGTCGAATGCCTTGAAGGCGCGCCGGGGCGCGACATTTCCGATCAGCGCTTCGAGCTGCGCCGTCATCCCGCCAAAGGCGCGGTCCGTCTTGCGCCATTGCGCGGCCCAGACCTGCCCGACCCGGCCGATCCAGTCCTGCGCCACCCGGGTCCATGCCTCGCCCGTCTCCGCCGGGTTCGCCCGTTCCACCATGCTCGGCTCCCTGCCCTCAAGGAAAAGGGCCACCGGCATCGCCGATGGCCCCTGTTCCTATTCTCCGGCCGTCCGGCCGGTCACAGATCGTCCTCGGCATCCGGACCGGTCATCATCTCTTCGGCGACCTTTTCGGTCCGCTGGCGAATGGCACGCTCCAGACGGTCGGCCATGTCGGGATTGTCGCGCAGATAATTCTTGGCGTTCTCACGCCCCTGCCCGATGCGGACCGAGTCGTAGGAGAACCAGCTGCCCGACTTCTCGACCAGCCCGGCCTTGACGCCCAGGTCGAGAATCTCGCCGATCTTCGAAATGCCCTCGCCGTACATGATGTCGAATTCGACCTGCTTGAACGGCGGCGCGACCTTGTTCTTCACCACCTTCACACGGGTCGTGTTGCCGGTAATGTCCTCGCGGTCCTTGATCTGGCCGGTGCGACGGATGTCGAGACGGACCGACGCGTAGAATTTCAGCGCGTTGCCGCCCGTCGTCGTCTCCGGATTGCCGTACATCACGCCGATTTTCATGCGTAGCTGGTTGATGAAGATCACCATGCACCGCGAACGGCTGATGGAGCCGGTCAGCTTGCGCAGCGACTGCGACATCAGGCGGGCCTGCAGACCCACATGGCTGTCGCCCATCTCGCCCTCGATCTCGGCGCGCGGCACGAGCGCGGCGACCGAGTCGACCACCAGCACGTCGATCGCGTTCGAGCGGACCAGCGTGTCGGTGATTTCCAGCGCCTGCTCGCCCGTATCGGGCTGCGACACGATCAGTTCGTCGATATTGACGCCCAGCTTCTTGGCATAGACGGGGTCGAGCGCGTGCTCGGCGTCGACAAAGGCGGCGGTGCCCCCCATCTTCTGTGCCTCGGCGATGACGTGGAGCGCCAGCGTCGTCTTGCCGGATGATTCGGGGCCATAGACCTCGATCACGCGGCCGCGCGGCAAGCCGCCCACACCCAGTGCAATGTCGAGGCCGAGCGATCCGGTCGAGATCGCCTCGACCTGCATCGTCTCCTTCTGGCCCAGCTTCATCGCCGAGCCCTTGCCGAATGCGCGGTCGATCTGCGCGAGCGCGGCGTCGAGCGCCTTTTGCCGGTCTGCGTTTGCGGTTGCCATGCCTGTTTCGATCACTTTCAGATTGGCGGCCATCAGATGCTTCCCTCGCTAGACCAAGCGCGTGGTCCATTCAACGCATCCGCTATGTATGCGCTTTGTTCCATTGGAACAAGATGGGAACAAAGATCAGGTCAAAAAAGTCGCCAGCGTCCACCACCCCCGGGCCGCTGCGGTCCGGGCGGCCGCGTCGCGCGCGCCGGCGTCGCGGAACAGGGCAAAGCAGGTCGCCCCCGATCCCGACATGCGGGCCATCGTGACGCCTTGCGCCGCCGCCAGCATCGCCAGCACCGCATCGATCGCCGGAGCGAGCGCCCGCGCGGGCGGTTCCAGGTCGTTGCGCCCCGCCGCCGCGATCGCCATCACCGCTCCCTCGCCCAGCGGACCGCGATCCACGCCGTCCCAGCGCGCGAAGACCGCGGCGGTCGACACTCCGACGCCCGGATTGACCAGCAGCGCCGGAACATCGCCCAGCGGCGGCAGGGGACGCAGCGTGTCGCCCTTGCCCTGTCCCAGCGCCGTCCGCCCCAGCAGGCAGGCGGGCACATCCGCGCCCAGCCGCGCCGCCAGGGCGAAGAGATCCGGGTGGTCTTGCGCGATGCCGTGACGCCGCGCCAGCGCCCGCAGGGTCGCGGCCGCATCCGCCGAGCCGCCGCCAATGCCCGAAGCGACGGGCAGATGCTTGTCGAGCGTGATGGCATGGCCGCCGGTCACGCCGAACGTCTCGGCAAAGCCGCGCGCGGCGCGAATCACCAGATTGCCGTCCTCCGCCTCGCCCGCCAATGCCCCCGCAAAGGGCCCGGCCAGCGTCAGCGTCGTCGTCTCCGCCGGGGCCAGCGTGATCCGGTCGCCATCGCGGCAAAAGGCGAACAGCGTTTCCAACTCATGATAGCCGTCGGACCGGCGACGACGGACGTGAAGCGCCAGATTGACCTTGGCGGGCGCGGGCTCGACGATCGGGATCATGGGCGATGCCATGCGATCTCCTTGCCCCCTCGACAAGAGCGGACGCGCGCCAAGAGGAGATCGGCGACCATCGCGCGGGATCAGCGCCGAAGCTTGGGTTCGAGCGTCTCCAGCAGCTTGGGTTCGGCGGTCAGCGCCGCCGCGCGCCAGGCATAGCGTGCCTCATAATGCCGCCCGACCGCCCAATAGATATCGCCCAGATGATCGTTGATCTCGGCATTGGCGGGCTCCCCCTCCACCGCCTTTTCGATCAACGGCAGCGCGCGCCCGGTCTGCCCGGCCTTGAAATAGGCCCAGCCGAGCGAATCGGTGATCGAGGCATTGTCGGGCGCCAGACGGCTCGCGCGTTCGAGCAGGACGAGCGATGCGGCGACGTCCCTGCCCTGCTCGACCCGCGAATAGCCGAGATAATTGAGCGCCAGCGGTTCCTGGGGTGCGAGGTCCACCGCCTTTGCCAGCGCCGCATCGGCCTGGTCATGCTGCCCCGCCCCGTCCAGCGCGCTGCCATATTGCAGCCATGCCACCCAGGGCAGCGCGGGGGACGCCTCTGTCACGCGCCGATACCAGGGTACGGCCGCGGCCGGCTGCCCCGCGACCATCAACTGGTCGGCATAGACCTGCCAGTCGTCGATCGTCGCGCCCTTGGCCTCGGCCAGCCCGCGCGCCAGCATCAGCGCCTCGCCCTGCCGGTCGGCCGCGCCCAGCAGCCCGATCCGCACGATCGCCGCGCGGTGGGCGAAAGCCCCCTTGGGATCGACATCGTCCAGCGCCGCCAGCGCCGCTGTCCAGACCTCGTCACGCGACAGCGCCTCGGCCAGCAACAGGCGCGCCCGATCGTTAGACGGATCGGCGATCAGCGCGGTGCGGGCCAGCGCGATCACCAGCGGCCTTGGCCCTTCGGCACCGAGTTCGGCCCCGACCCGTACGAATAGCTGCGATACGCCAAAGCCGAGGCTGGGGGTGGCCGCCAGCGCCTTTTGATCGGCAAGAACCAGAGGATCGCTCAACAGGGGCTTCGCCGCCTGCATATCGCCCTGCCCGGCCATCAGCGCCACGGCGGCCATGCGCGTGTCGGGCCGCGCCTGCATCGCCTCCAGCAAGGCCCGCGCCCGCTGTCCGGTGATCTTGCGCGACGCCAGCGAGATGAGCAGCAGATTCTCCTCGGCCAGCCGCCGCGCCACCGGCTCCTTGCCCGCGCTTTCGATCGCGGACGCCACCGGCCGATGCCGGTCCCATGCGGCCCAGGCGCGCAAGCTCGGCGACAGGATACGCAGCGCGCCGCCGTCGATCCGGGTCAGCGCGGCATCATAGCCCGCCCGGTCACGCTTGCGCGCGGCCACCGCCAGATCGAGCAGCGCGACATCGATCGGCGCGACCTTTTCGGCCTCCATCACCCGCGCGGAGCGCAGTGCCAGCGCTTCGTCGCCCGCAATCATCGCCTCGCGATAGGCGCGGACCGCCACGGCCGGATCGTCGGGCCACTGCGCCAGCGCGATCGTGAAGTCACCCGCCGCCGCCTTGGCGCGCCCCTCGACCGAGGCGACCCGCCCGGCAAGATAGGCGGCCAGCGGTTCGCTCGCCGCCGCCGTCGCCGCGGCTGGGCAGGTCCAGCCAGCCCCGGCCAGGAACAGCGCCAGCGCCGCCGCACGAGTCACGCGATTACATATTGGGATAATTGGGTCCTCCGCCGCCTTCCGGCACGACCCAGTTGATGTTCTGGGTCGGATCCTTGATGTCGCACGTCTTGCAATGGACGCAATTCTGGGCGTTGATCACGAATTTGGGATCACCCTCCTCCACGCCGACCACTTCATAAACGCCCGCCGGGCAGTAGCGTTGCGCGGGCTCGTCGAACAGGGGCAGGTTGTGCGCGATCGGAACGCTGGCGTCCTTCAGCGTCAGATGGACCGGCTGATCCTCCTCGTGATTGGTGTTCGAAAGGAAGACCGAGGACAGACGATCGAAAGTCAGCACGCCGTCGGGCTTGGGATAATCGGGCTTCGTCACCTCGCCCTTGCGGCGCAGGCTGTCATGGTCTGGCTTGTGCTTCAGGGTGAAGGGCATCTTCAGCCCGAAATGCTCGGCCCACATGGTGACGCCAGCCAGACCCGAGCCCAGCGTATCGCCATATTTCTTGACCAGCGGCACCACGTTGCGGACGGTCGACAGTTCCTTGTAGAGCCAGGAGGCGCGGAAGGCCGCCGGATAATCGGTCAGTTCGTCGCCCTCGCGTCCCGCCTGTACGGCAGCGAACGCGGCCTCGGCCGCAAGCATCGCCGACTTCATCGCCCCATGCGTGCCCTTGATACGCGGCACGTTGAGGAAGCCTGCGGAACAGCCGACCAGCACGCCGCCCGGGAAGGTCAGCTTCGGGATTGCCTGCAGCCCGCCGTCACTGATCGCGCGCGCGCCATAGGACACGCGCTTGCCGCCCTTGAGCAGTTCGGCGATGACGGGATGCGTCTTCCACTTCTGCATCTCCTGGAAGGGGGAGAGATAGGGGTTGGTATAGTTCAGCCACGTCACGAAGCCGAGCGCGACCTGCCCGCCCGCCTGGTGATAGATGAAGCCGCCGCCATTGGCGTCTTTTCCCAGCGGCCAGCCCTGGGTGTGGATCACGCGGCCCGGCACATGCTTGGCGGGATCGATGTCCCACAATTCCTTGATGCCCAGGCCATAGACCTGGGGCTGGCTGTCCCGCGCCAGGTCGAACTGGCGGATGATCTCCTTGGACAGATGCCCGCGCACGCCCTCGGCAAAGAAGGTGTATTTGGCGTGGAGTTCGAGGCCCGGCTGGTAATCGGGCTTGTGCGTCCCGTCGCGCGCCACGCCCATGTCGCCGGTCGCGACGCCCTTCACCCGGCCATCCTCGTGGAACAGGATCTCGGCAGCGGCGAAACCGGGGAAGATCTCGACGCCCAGTTCCTCGGCCTTGCCCGCCAGCCAGCGGCACAGATTGCCCAGGCTCCCGGTATAGGTGCCCTTGTTGTGCATGAAGGACGGGGTCAGCGCGTGCGGCACGTTGTGATGCCTGGCCGCGCTCAGGATCCAGTGCAGGTTTTCGGTCACCGGCACTTCGGCCAGCGGACATCCATCCTCACGCCAGTCCGGCAGCAGCTCGTCGAGCGCGATCGGGTCGATCACCGCGCCCGACAGGATATGCGCGCCGACCTCCGATCCCTTTTCCAGGACACAGACCGACAATTCGCCGCCGACGTCCGCGGCCAGCTGCTTCAGGCGGATCGCCGCCGACAGGCCCGCTGGCCCGGCGCCGACGATCACCACGTCATAGGGCATTGATTCGCGTTCGCTCATGGCATCCTCGCTCATTGCCGCGTCGTTGCCCCAACGTCCCATGGGCTGGGCTCGTCCGGGCGCGGACCGGAAACATCTTGTCCGTACAGCCGATCCGACAGATTGACGCGCACGTCAACCTTGCAGCATGGATGGACGCCATATGGGGGCTCTTCCGACGTTCGATACCGCACAGGCGGCCAGCATCCTCGATTGGTGGCATGATGCCGGCGTGGACGTGCTGGTCGAGGATACGCCCCGCGACTGGATGGCCCCGCCGCCCGTGCCGGCACCGGTGTTCGCATCGTCCGCCCGCGCGCCCCTGCTCATCGAGGCCGCTCCCGCCATCCACGCCCCGGCGGTGCAGTTGCCCGACACGCTGGACGCGTTCCTGGACTGGCGACAGTCCGACGCCGCGCCGGAGGCGGCCTGGGACGGCATCTCGCTCACGGCCTCGGGGCCGGCGGACGCGACGCTCATGGTGATGGTCGATTGCCCCGATCGCGACGATGGCGAAGCCGGACACCTGCTGTCGGGCGTGCCGGGCCGATTGTTCGACCGGATGCTGGCCGCGATCGGCCAGTCCCGCGACACCGTCCACCTGGCGGCGGTCTGCGTCCGACGCCCGCTGGCGGGGCGCACGCCCGCCGGGCTGGAGACACGGCTGGCCGAAATCGCGCTCCATCATGTCGGGCTGATCCGCCCGCGCGGCCTGCTGCTGCTCGGCAATGCGGCGAGCCGTGCCCTGCTTGGGACCGAATTGACGAGCGCGCGCGGACTTTCACACGCTATTGACCATAAAAGCGGAAAAAGCAGGGCTGTCGCCAGCTTCCATCCGCGCTTTCTGATCGAAAAGCCGATGGCGAAGGCGGAAAGCTGGAAGGATTTGCAGATGCTGATGGGGGACTTTCAGGGATGAGCTGGGGGCAAGCCGTTGCGCGGACGCTGACCGTCGCCGCCATGCTGGCCGCAGGAACCGGCACCGCGCTGGCCGCCCCGCCATCGCCCACCTCGACGGACGCCCGCCCCGCCCTGTCGCCCAAGGCCGCGCCCAGCATCCCCGCCTTGCTCGATGCCGATCAGAAGGCGGGCTATACCCGCATCTTCGCCGCCATTCGCGACGGCCGCTGGACCGACGCGCAATTGCAGCTCGACTCGCTCAAGCCCGGCCCGCTGCACGCCATTGCGCGCGCCGAACTCTACACCGCCAAGGGCTCGCCCAAGGTCGACGTCGATCGGCTGGTCGCGCTTCTCAACGAGGCGCCGGAACTGCCGCAGGCCGAGCAGCTCGCCCGCATGGCCCGGTCGCGCGGGGCCAGGGAATTGCCGCCGCTGCCCCAGGCGCAGACCCTGATCTGGCAGGACGGCGCGCCCCGCCGCATCCGCGCCAAGAGCGTCCGGAGCGACCAGATCGCCGCCGATCTCGCGGTGCGGATGCAGCCCTTCATCAAGGCCGATGACGGTCCCTCCGCCCAGGCGCTGCTCGACCAGACCCAGGGCCTGTCGTCCGAAGCGCTGACCGAATGGCAGCAACGCGTCGCCTGGATCTATTTCCTCAGCGGCGACGATGCCAGCGCCCGTGCGATGGCGGCCAAGGCGGCGGACGGCTATGGCGAATGGGCGGTGCAAGGCCGCTGGACGGTCGCGCTGGCCGCATGGCGGCAGAATGACTGCCAGGCGGCGGGCACCGCGTTCGAGGGCACTGCCGCCCGCGCGACCGATGTCGATCTGCGCGCCGCCGCGCTCTACTGGGCCGCGCGCGCCGACATGATGTGCGGCCGTCCCGACCGGGTCGAGGGGCGCCTGCGCTCCGCCTCGCAATTCCGTGAAAGCTTTTACGGCCAGCTCGCGCGCCAGGCGCTGGGCATGCAGGGCCCGCGCGAACCACGCGGGCAGCTTGTCGCCACCGACTGGGCCGCGCTGGATCGGCGTCCCAATATCCTGGTCGCCGCCGCGCTGTCCGAGATCGGCGAGACCGACCTGGCCGATGCGGTGATCCGCCAGCAGGCGCGGATCGGCCAGCCCAGCGAGTTTCGCAGCCTGGTGCGCCTGGCCGAGTCGCTCGACCTGCCCGCCACCACCGTCTGGCTGGCACATAACTGCCCGGCGGGCGTGACCGCGACGGCCGAGGCGCGCTATCCGACCCCCAGTTGGACCCCGGACAGCGGCTGGCGCGTCGAAAAAGCGCTGGTCTATGCGCATACGCTTCAGGAAAGCGGCTTTCGGAACAAGGTGGTCAGCCCGGCGGGCGCCTATGGCCTGATGCAGATCATGCCCGCCGCCGCGACCGATTTCGCGCGCGAACGCGGCGTGTCGATCGACCGCAGCGCGCTGACCAAGCCATCGACCAACATGGATATCGGCCAGCGCCATCTGGAGCGGCTGCGCGACATGACCGGGATCACCGGCGGCCTGCTGCCCAAGGTGATTGCCGCCTATAATGCCGGCCCCAAACCGGTCGGCGAGTGGAACAGCCTGGTCCGCGACGGCGGCGACCCGCTGCTCTATATCGAGAGCATTCCCTATTGGGAGACGCGCGGCTACGTCACCATGGTCCTGCGCAACTATTGGATGTATGAAAGCCAGACCGGCAAGGCCAAGTCGCCCAGCCGCGCGGCGCTGGCGCAGGGCATGTGGCCGCGCTTTCCGGGGCTGCCCGGCGCGACGGCGATCCGCCTGAAGCGCAACGACACCGCGCAGGCGAGCGTGCCGCCGCGGACCACCATCGCCCTCAACGCACCGATCAATCCGCAATCCAGGACGACATTGGCCCAGGCGGACTGAGCGGCTGGACGCACGCTTCCGACGCTGGCTTTTCGCCGGGGTGTCATGACGGGTCATAGGCTAACGCGCGTTTCGGAGTTTTCGCTGGCGCGCGGATCGAACAGACCTTGGAGCGCCATTCCCCGCGCCTTACCCGCATCGACCTGGGCTTCCCGGCCCGGTTACGAGCACGCCTTTCCTTCGCACCATCGCACGGAGCCCGCATGGCCATCGACACCAGCCGCCCCTTCCTCCCGGTCCGCATCGCCGTCCTGACGGTTTCGGACACGCGTTCGCTGGCGGAGGACAGGTCGGGCGACACGCTGGTCGCGCTGCTGACCGAGGCGGGTCATGAACTGGCCGACCGCGCCATCCTGCGCGACGATGCCGATCACATCGTCGCGCAACTGCACCGCTGGATCGACGATCGTGAAGTCGACTGTATCCTGATCACCGGCGGCACCGGCGTGACCGGCCGCGACGTGACCCCGGAAGCGGTGGAACGGGTCGCGACCAAGATGATCCCCGGCTTTGGCGAATTGTTCCGCTGGCTCAGCTTCCAGACCATCGGCACCTCGACCATTCAGTCGCGGGCATGTGCCTGTGTCGCGCGCGGCACCTATATCTTCGCGCTGCCGGGGTCGACGGGCGCGGTGAAGGACGGCTGGAGCGGCATCCTGCGCGACCAGTTGGACAATCGCCACCGCCCCTGCAACTTCGTCGAGTTGATGCCGCGCCTGTTGGAACGCTGACCCGGCTCAATCGGGCTGCATGACCGCCAGCTCATGCCCGTCCACATCGCGGAAATGAAAACGGCGGCCCCCGGGAAAGGCGAAGATCGGAACACTGATGGTCCCACCCGCCTTCTCGACGGAGGCCAGCGCCACCGCCAGATCCTCGACGCGGATCACCGGCAGCGGCGCCTTGACCCGGTCGGGTGACGCATCCAGCCCGACATCGGTGTCCCCACTCATCGTCGCGGCATAATCCGGTCCGAAATCGGTGAAGCTCCAGCCAAAAGCCTCGGCATAGAAACGCCTGGCCGCGCTCCGGTCGCCGACAGGGAGTTCGAGATATTCCAGACGCGCCATCACCCATTCCGTCGTTCTTGCTATGTTCCAGAAATAGCCCTAATTTCACCCCATGGGCAAGCGGCCATCCTCCAGACCCCCGGGCCGGGGCGCGACCGTCAATGCGGCGAGCACACGCTTTGCCCTGCCCGATAGGCTCCCCGATGGCGACTGGCGCGACATGCAGGCGCAGATCGACGGGCCGCCGCCCCCGCTGCGAACGACGGTCACGCTGGAACGCGCCCGCACGATCATCAGCCGCAACCCATCGCCCGACATCCCCTTCGACCGCTCGATCAACCCCTATCGCGGCTGCGAGCATGGCTGCATCTATTGTTTCGCGCGGCCGAGCCATGCCTTTCACGACCTGTCGCCCGGGCTTGATTTCGAGAGCCGCCTGTTCGCCAAGCCCGATGCCGCCGGGCTGCTGCGCGCCGAGCTGGGCAGGCCGGGCTATCGGGTCGCGCCGATGGCGCTCGGCACCAACACCGATCCCTATCAGCCGATCGAGGGCGACTGGCGGATCACCCGGCAGCTATTGGAGGTGCTGGCCGAGACCAGCCATCCGCTCGCCATCACCACCAAGTCCGACCGCGTCGTGCGGGATATCGACATTCTGGCGCCGATGGCGGCCAGGAATCTGGCCACGGTCTGTATCTCGATCACCTCGCTGGACGCCAAGGTCGCCCGGACGCTGGAGCCCCGTGCCCCTACGCCCGAACGTCGTCTGGCGGCGGTGAGCGCGCTCGCGACGGCGGGGATTCCCACCTATGTCTCGATCGCCCCGGTCATTCCGGCGATCACCGATCATGAAATGGAGCATCTGATCGCCCGCGCGGCCCAGGCGGGGGCGCGTCATGCCTTCTTCATCCCCGTCCGCCTGCCGCACGAGGTCGCGCCGCTGTTTCGCGCCTGGCTGGAAACCCATTATCCCGACCGCGCGGGCAAGGTGATGGCGATCATCCGGTCGCTGCGCGGCGGGCGCGACAATGACCCGGATTTCTTCACCCGGATGCGCGGGCAAGGCCCCTGGGCGGAGTTGCTGCGGCTGCGCTTTCACCGCGCCTGCCGCCTGCATGGGCTCAATCGCGATCGCCCGGCTCTCGACACAAACCTCTTCCGTCCGCCCCGCGGCCCGCAGGGCGAGTTGTTCTGAGCATTCCACCCATCGCGCGGCCAAGGGGGCGTCGACCGGAGTTCATCGCCGGTCGACGCCCCCTGCGATCAGGCAACCGCGCGCGATTCTACCAGTTCACGCCCGCGCGCGCATAGAGGTAGCGGCCGTTGAAGCCGAAGGGCGAGAAATAGGGGAAGCCCAGCACGCCGGTCGAGTTGTTCGCGCTCGCCGTCGCGCGCGGATAGACATCGAACAGGTTGCTCACGCCCAGCCCGATCTGCGCGCCCTTGGACGCGGTGTAGCGCAGTTCCAGATCGGTGATCGCCCGGTTGCCGGTCAGCACATCGGCGCGCGCCACCGTCCCCGGTTGGTTCACATTGCCATAATAGGTCACCCGCGCCAGCGCACCCAGCCGGTCGAGCGACCAATCGATCGTCCCCGTCACCTTCTCGCCCGGCGTTCCCTGCTCCAGCGTCAGGATACGGTTGCGCGCGAACAGGGTCGGCGCGGGGTTGAGCGTTGCGGTCGAGGTGGGCACCCGCGTCACGGCGATCGTGTTGACATTGCCCGCCAGCGTGAAATCGAACGTTCCCGCCCGCTCGGTACGGGCGCGGTAATGCGCGACCGCGTCGATGCCCTTGGCGGTGCTGGCCAAGCCATTGATGAAGAAGCGCGCCGCCGAAACACCATAGGGCGCGAGCAGCGCGGTGACCTGCGGGTTGTTCGCCGCCTGGATGTTCTCCGACAGGCCGATCTGGTCCCGGATATGGATGCGATAGGCATCGACTGTCAGATCGAAGCCGCCGACGCGGATCACCGTGCCCACCGACAGGTTGGTCGACTTTTCGGGACGCAGCGCCAGACCGCCCAGCGCCACGCCGACGGGATCGGTCGACGGGAAGGTGCCCGTCTGGACCGGAATACCGTTGGTCACGACCGATGCCGTCTGGGTGAAATATTGCTGCTGCAGCGACGGCGCGCGGAAGCCGGTGGACGCCGTGCCGCGCAACGCGAACCAGTCGGTCACGTCATAGCGCGCCGATACCTTGCCGGTCGCGGTCGTGCCGAAGTCGGAATAATCCTCGCCCCGCCCGGCGAGCCCCAGGAGCAGCTTGTCAGTCACCTGCGCCTCGACATCCAGATAGATGCTGCCGCTCCGCCGCCCCCGCTTGATCGCATTTTCCGGGCGGAAGCCGCCAAAGCCCTGCGCCCCGCGCGAAGCCCCCGGCACCCCGCCATTCGCCGGGACGCCATAGGACGCCAGTTCGCCCGCCACGATCTTGTACCCCTCGCGCCGTCCCTCGATGCCGAAAGCGACGTTGAGCGACTGGAACACATCGAACTTGCGCGTGACGTCCAGCCCCGCGACATATTGGTCATAGGCCACCTGGCCATCGTAGAAATTCTTGGGCGTCGCCGCGCCATAGGCATAGTTGGCCGAGTTCAGCGTCCGGAAATCGACCGTGTTGCGACCATAGCTCAGCGACAGGTCGACATTATAGCCGCCGAAATCGCCGCGCAGCCCGACTGCCGAGTTGATATCCTTGGTCTTGGTGTTGATGATCGGCAGGAAGCCGTCGGGATAGCCCGCCGTCACCGTCAGCGCGTTGGCATTGCGCGGGAAGGCGGCACCGCGCGTATCGCGATCCTGATAGCCGCCAAAGGCGTAGAGGCTGAGATTGTCGGTCAGCGAGGTGCCCGCGTTGACGAAGCCGGTGAACTGCTCGACCTCGGGATCGCCATAGCGTGCGGTAACGCGGTTGGGCGTCACGCGGCGATCGATATCGGCGCGATTGGTCGGCTGGCGCTTGGTATATTCGCCCGACAGGGTGATGAAGCCGTCGTGGCCAAAGCCGATGCCCTGCCAGAGCGAGGCGGTGACCACCGGCTCCCCGCGCACGGTGCGGTGGTTGTTCGCCGTATCGACCTGCGTATCATAAAAGCCATAGGTGACGGAGGCGCCGCCCCCCGACCTCGCCTCACGCAGGCGAAGATTCACCACGCCCGCGATCGCGTCCGAGCCATATTGCGCCGAGGCGCCGTCGCGCAGCACCTCGATCCGGTCGAGTGCGACCGTCGGCACGGTGTTCAGATCGACCGCCGCCGAACCGCGCCCGACGGTGCCGTTGGTGTTGAGGTTGGCGGACGTGTGCCCGCGAATGCCGTTGATAAGGACCAGCGTCTGGTCGGGGGACAGGCCGCGCAGCGTCGCCGGACGGATCGCATCGGTGGCGTCATTGGCGGAAGGGCGCGGGAAATCGATCGACGGCGCGACGGTCGCCAGTGCCGCGGCGAGTTCGGTCGTGCCCTGACGTTGCAGGCTGGCGCCGCTCAGCACATCGACCGGCGACACGCTGTCGAGCCGCGTCCGCCCCTCGGCGCGCGTGCCCGTGACGATGATGTCGTTGCCGTCCGCGCCGCCATCCTTGCCAGTCGTCGCCGCCCCCGAGGCGGACCGGTGCGATGGCTCCCCGGCGTCGCGCGCCACGGTCTGCGCGGCGACGTCATTGGCGACGAGCGCCAGCACCGACGCCCCGATAAGGGTGATGATTCGGCCCTGTGTCATTCCCTGAATCCCTTGTTCTGGTTCTGGCCCGCACTCGACGGTGACGGGATTTTCATCCTAGCGTCCGACCACCCCAGGATTGGCCAAAGAATTTCTATCGGGCGGATGGGATATGGATTCTCCTTACGCGTGAGGGGTATTGGCCTCCCCCCGCACTGCGATGCCGCCCCTCCACAAGCGCGCCATGAGGCGGTATCCGGGCGGCATGAACTATGCGTTGCCCTTCCTTGCCCTGCTGATCGCGGCCGCGCCCGCGCAGCAGAATGTGCCCCGTCCCGGCTATGTCCGGGTTCAGCTCAACACCTCCGAAGGTCCGATCGTCGTCGCGCTCGACACGCGCCATGCGCCCGCCACGTCGAAGAACTTCCTGGCCTATGTCGACGACGGGCGGTTCGACGGTACGGTCTTCTACCGCACGGCGCGGGACAAGCGCGATCCAAAGCTGGGCTTCGTGCAGGGCGGCATCCGCACCGATGCGCGGCGCATCCTGCCCCCCTTCCCGCTCGAGACGACGGCGAAGACCGGGATCAGGCATCTGGACGGCACCATCTCGATGGCGCGGGGGCAATCCCCCGATTCGGCGGGCGGGAATTTCTTCATCACGGTCGGTCCGACGCCGGGGATGGACGCGCGCCCCGGTTATCAGGGCTATGCGGCCTTTGGCCATGTCGTGGCGGGCATGGACACGGTGAAGAAGATCCTCGCCAAGCCCTCCGGCGGCGGACAGGATGCGATGAAGGGACAGATGATTCTCCACCCTGTCCGCATCATGACCGCCAAACGGCTCGACGGCACGCCCCGGCCCACCGGCCAGCCCAAGATGTGGCTGTACAATTTCGGGGGATAGCCCCCACCCCGAGCCAGCCGCCCGCCCTTCAGCCTGGGCGACGGGCGGAGCGGGGCGGCGACCAACGGAAAAAGGGCGGCGACACCGTCTGGTGCCACCGCCCTTTCCTGTCGAACCGCAAAGGGTTCGCCGCGCCGATTACTCGGCGGCAGCGGTGCCCTTGGCGGGACGCGTGTCGCGACGCTCGGCAATACGGGCCGACTTGCCGGTGCGGCCACGCAGATAATAGAGCTTCGCACGACGCACCGCGCCCTTGCGAACGACATCGATCGAGTCGACGTTGGGCGAGTAAAGCGGGAAGACGCGCTCCACACCCTCACCGAAGGAGATCTTGCGGACGGTGAACGACGAGCCCATGCCCTTGTTCGAGCGGGCGATGCAGACGCCCTCATAGAACTGGACGCGAGTGCGCTCGCCTTCGACGACCTTCACACCGACCTTCAGCGTATCGCCGGGGCGGAATTCGGGAATCTTCTTCGTCTCGTTGAACTTGGCGATCTGTTCAGCTTCGATCTGCTGGATCACGTTCATGATGCATTCCTCAATCGTCGCCGCGCGCCAGAGGGCGACCGACCCGAACGCCCTCATGACGTTCCCAAAGGTCCGGCCGCCTTGACCGTGTATCCTCGCAAGCCATGGCATGGCGCCATTTCGCGATTTTCGCATGATCCCCCGATCGCAGCACTTCAGGGATCGTGCGCCCTTCCCACTCGGCGGGACGGGTATATTGCGGATATTCGAGAAGGCCGCTTTCGAAGCTTTCCTCGACTCCACTGGAAGCCGCGCCCATTACGCCGGGAAGCAGACGAACGCAAGCGTCGAGCAGGACCAGCGCCCCCATCTCGCCGCCCGACAGGATATAGTCGCCGATCGACACCTGTTCGATGCCGCGCGCCTCGAACAACCGCTCGTCAAAACCCTCGAACCGGCCGCACAGCACCGTGACGCCCGGCCCCGCCGCCAGTTCGCGCACGCGCGGCTGGGTCAGGGGAGACCCGCGCGGCGTCATCGCCAGCACCGGGCGATCGTCCGCCACCGAATCCACCGCCGCCGCCAGCACATCGGCGCGCAGCACCATGCCCGCGCCGCCGCCCGCCGGCGTATCGTCGACCGAGCGATGCCTGTCGGTGGCGAAATCCCGGATCTGCACCGTCTCCAGCGCCCAGCGCTCCTCGCGCATCGCCCGCCCCGCCAGCGAATGACCCAGCGGCCCGGGGAACATCTCCGGGTAAAGCGTCAATATCGTCGCACGGAAGGTCACAGCGTCCAGTTCTCGATGGCAAGGCCGGGAATATCGGCGAAGTCGGCTTCGTTATGGGTGATCACGCAGCTACCCAGGCTAAGCGCATGGGCGGCCAGCAACCGGTCGAACCGTCCCCTGCGGAACGGCAGCCTTGCATAGCAGCGTGCCGCCGCTTCATCGAACGGCAGGACGGGCATCTGCGTCGCCAGTTGTTCCAGTTGCTGCTCCAGCGGTGGCTTGCCGTGTCGAACGCCCAAGGCCAGTTCGGCAAAGACAATGCTGGACAACCCGATCTCACCAACCGGCGTGGCTGATACACGCTCCAACAAAGTCGGATATTCCCCCGCGAACAGGAAGATGCAGCAATTGGTGTCGATCAAATAGCGCACCGGCTTAGGCATCCTTGTCGTTCAGCAAATGCCAGGGGCGCTCGGGATCGTCGAATTCGCGCTCATCTCGGTCGATAGGCTTCAACCACGGCATCGAACCCGCAATGCCGGTCAGGTCGATCGTCTTGCGCGGCGCGGGAACGGGTTCGAAGATATAGCGCCCCTGCTCCTCGCGCAGCGTCATCTCGGTGCCCTCCGTCAGCCCGAGCGCGGCGGGAAGACGCAGCGCCAGCGAATTGCCCGACCGGAACACTTTCGCCCGATAATCCCTACCCATAACGCCTCCGTATATACGCGATGTATATACACACTCCAAGGCGAGACGCCAATGGCCGTTGCAAGCGCTCACCTCAGGGCCGCGCATGGGGGATTGCCTCGTCACCGGCACGAGGCGGGCGGCGACGATCCATAACCTCCAGCCATAACCTCCAGAACGTGCGGCCGCCGATCAGGCGATAAAGACGCGCTCGACGATCAGGCGGGTCCGATCCCATTCGGGCACGGCCTCGACCTTCATCGGCACCATGAAGCGACGGCCATCGGGCCGTTCGATTTCGAGCACATCGCCCGCGCCAAAATTCTCGATCAGCGCGACACGGCCCAGCTCTTCGCCATCGCTGGCGATCGCCGACAGACCGATAATGTCGGCATGATAATATTCGCCCTCCTCCAGCGGAGGCAGAGCCGAACGCGGCACCGTCAATTCAGTGCCCCGCAACGCCTCGGCGGCATTGCGGTCGCGGACCTCGGCGAAACGGGCAATGACGCCGTTGGAGCCGTCGCGAAGCGATTTGAGGGTCAGCGCCCCGTCATTGAAGGCGGGATAGGTCGACAGATCCTCGGCAAAGACCTTCAACCGCACCTCGCCCGCAATGCCATGCGCGCCGACGATCACCGCCAGCGTGACGTGCGGCTCACCCGCTGGGCGAGTCGCCGTCGCCCTGAGGGGCGTCGTCGCCGCCTTCGGCGGGATCTGGGGCCGAGACGCCTTCGTTGGTGGCATCTTCATGGTCATCGGGTGCGGTCCGGGGATCGGGTTCGGTGGGCGGGATCATGCGCATCTCCTTTTCATGAGCCGGTGGCTCAGGGAAACGCATGGCCCCGCATTCCGATGCCGTGAATGGCAACGCATCCGCCGTCCCGGCCAAGAACCGGGACGACGGACGCCAGGCCGATCAGGCCTCGGCGGTTTCGGCCGGCGCGTTGGCGGCTTCCTGTGCGGCCTTCAGCTTCTCGGCGCGCTCCTCGGCGCGCTCGGTGGCCTTTTCGCCGGGCTTCGCCTTGTTCGGGTTGTTGCGCGCGGCGCGCTCACGGACACCGGCGGCGTCGAGGAAGCGGGCGACACGGTCGGTCGGCTGCGCGCCATTGGCCAGCCAGTGCTTCGCGCGCTCGGCGTCGAGCTGAACGCGCTGGTCATTGTCCTTGGCGAGAAGCGGGTTGTAGTTGCCGATCTTCTCGATGAACTTGCCATCGCGCGGCGCACGGGCATCGGCGACCACGATGCGGTAGTAAGGGCGCTTCTTCGAGCCACCACGCGACAGACGAATGCTGAGAGCCATATTTCAGTCCTTAGTGTAAAACGTTCGAATTCACCGGCATTCCGTCCGGCGCGGGGGTTATTTCTTCTTCAGGAGATTTTCGAAGCCGGGCGGCAGCTTGGGCATCCCGTCGGGCAGCTTGCCGCCGCCCAGACCGGGCATCCCGCCGCCGGGCAGGCCGTTGCTGCCCGCCTTGTTGAGCATTTCGCCGATCTGCGGACCGCCCAGCGCATTGCCCAGGCCGCCGAGACCGCCCTTGCCGAGCATGGCCATCATGCCCTTGATGCCGCCCATCTTCTTGATCTTCTTCATCGCCGTGGACATTTCCTGATGCATCTTCAGGAGCTTGTTCACGTCCTGCACCGTGGTGCCCGAACCCTTGGCGATACGGATCTTGCGCTTGGCGTTGACCAGATCGGGCTTGGCGCGCTCCTTGGGCGTCATCGAGGTGATGATCGCGTCCATGCGGAGAAGGATCTTGTCGCCACCGGCATCGGCCAGCGCGTTCTGCGCCTTCTTCATGCCCGGCATCATCCCCGCCAGCGCGCCGAGACCGCCCATCCGGCGCATCTGCTGGAGCTGGCCGCGCAGGTCGTCCATGTCGAACTGACCCTTGGCCATCTTCTTGGCCATGCGCTCGGCGTCTTCCTGCTGGATCGACTCCGCCGCGCGCTCGACCAGCGACACCACGTCGCCCATGCCGAGGATGCGACCCGCGACCCGTTCAGGATGGAAGGCTTCCAGCGCGTCCATCTTTTCGCCGACACCGGCGAACTTGATGGGCTTGCCCGTGACCGCGCGCATCGACAGCGCCGCACCGCCGCGCGCATCGCCGTCCATGCGGGTCAGCACCACGCCGGTCAGCGGCACCTGTTCCGAGAAGCTGGTCGCGACGTTGACCGCGTCCTGCCCGGTCAGCGAGTCGACGACGAGCAGGATTTCCTGCGGCGTGGCGATCTCCGCCACCGCCTTCATCTCGTCCATCAACGCCTGATCGACGTGCAGACGACCGGCGGTGTCGAGCATCAGGACGTCATAGCCCTGGAGCTTGGCAGCCTGCAGCGCACGGCGCGCGATCTCGACCGGCTGCTGGCCCGTGATGATCGGCAGGGTCGACACCTCGACCTGCGTGCCCAGCGTCGCCAGCTGCTCCTGCGCCGCCGGACGATTGACGTCGAGCGACGCCATCAACACCTTCTTGCGCTCGCGGCCCATCGCCCCGCTCGACAGCCGCTTGGCGATCTTGGCGGTGGTGGTGGTCTTGCCAGAACCCTGAAGGCCGACCATCATCACGACGGCGGGCGGGGTGACGTCGAGCAACAGCTCGCTGGCATCCGCGCCCAGCATCGCGACCAGCGCGTCATGGACGATCTTGACGACCTGCTGGCCCGGGGTGATCGAGCGCAAAACGTTCTGGCCGATCGCCTGTTCGGTGATCTTGTCGACGAAATCGCGCGCGACGGGCAACGCCACGTCGGCTTCGAGCAGCGCGACGCGCACCTCGCGCATCGCGGTGCGGACATCCGCCTCGGTCAGCGCGCCACGGCCGCGAAGGCGGTCGAAAACGCCGCCAAGCCGATCGCTCAAGCTGTCGAACATCGCCTCACCTCAACAGAACCCGGCCCGAAGACCAACGAAGCCCGTCCAAACACAAAAGCGCCGGCGGGCGAAACCTCGCCGGCCAGCGTGCGCCCTCGAGCGCGTGTCTTTTGCATTCCAGACGGAATGTGGAGAGCGCTCCTACGGCAAAATGCCGATCGGCGCAAGCCACGGGCGGATCATGGCGAACGCCCGCCGGTATTTACCTCTTGTATACGACTTCGTGCGACGCCTTGAGGTCGATGCCCGGCACACCCGCACCCCCTGCCCCCGCCACGCCCTCCGCGCGTTTCTTCGCCGCGGCGCTGGCCGCTGGAACGTTGCTGGTGGCCGTCGCGGTCCTGTTGCTCGAACTGGGCCAGGGCCCGGTGGCCAAGATCGTTCTGCTCGCCGTCGCAGCCGCGCTCGCCGCGATCCACTGGCGCTTCCCCGGCGGTGGCGCGGAGGTTGCCACACAGAACGACAGCCATGATCCGTTGACGGGGCTGGCCAATCGTCGCGCCTTTCACGCGGCGGGACAGACGATGATCGACGGCGGCCTGCGGATGCGCAAGGTCGCGCTGCTGCTGCTCGATATCGACCGCTTCCGTGCGGTGACCGGATCCTTTGGCCATGAGGCGGGCGACGCGCTGCTTCTGCACGTCGCCAGGACGCTGCGCGGCGAGGCGCCCTCCGACGCGATCGCCGCGCGGTTCGAGGGCGACAGTTTCGGACTGCTGCTGCCCCTCCAGGGCGATGGACGGGCCCGGATCGAGCGGCTGGCCGAGCGGCTGGCCATTCGCCTGAACCAGCCGGTCCGGCTCGGAGCACATGAACACACCCCCCGCGCCGCGATCGCCATCGCGCAGATCGGCGGCCCCGGCGCCACCATCGACCAGTTGGTCCGTCACGCCGATCTGGCGCTGATCGCCGCCAAGCAGCGTGGCGATGGCCGCCCGCTCTGGTTCGATCCGACGATGGAAAGCGCGATGGCCGAACGCAACGCGATCATCGCGGACCTGCGCTCCGCGCTGGCACAGGATGCCATCACGCCACGTTTCGATCCGCAGATCGATCTTGGCACGGGCCGCCTGACAGGGTTTGAGGTGACCGGCGCCTGGAAGCACCCGGCGCTGGGCATGCTGGATACCGACCGGTTCATGCCGGTCGCGGAATCCTGCGGGCTGGCGGGCGACGTCTCGCTGTCGCTGATGCGCCAGGCGATGACGAGCGCGCGCGACTGGGATCCCTCGCTCACCCTGTCCTTTCCGCTGGTCGTCTCGCAGTTTCAGGATGCGTGGCTGGCGCAGAAGATCATCAAGCGGCTGACCGAATGCGGCTTCCCGGCCCATCGGCTGGAAATCGAGATCACCGAGGACGCGCTTTTCGCCAATCTGGCGCTCGCCCAGTCGATCGTGGTCAGCCTGAAGAACCAGGGCATCGCGCTCGCGCTCGACGATTTCGGCAGCGGCTATTCCAGCCTAGCGCATCTACGCGCCCTGCCCTTCGACCGGGTACGGATCGATCCCGATTTCATCGGCGGCATGAAGGGGGATACCGAACGCACCGCGATCGTCCATGCCATCGTCCAGCTCGGCGACAATCTGAACCTGCCGATCGCCGCCAAGGGGCTACGCGATTCGGAAACCCTGGCCCGGCTGCGCGAGATCGGCTGCGCCCATGCCCAGGGACCGTTTTACGGCGCACCGCTTGACGGCGCGCAGGTGCGCCAGCTCCTGGCCGAAAAACGCCTGCTGATCGGTGCCGCCGCCCCGGCGGGCATGATTACCAGCCCGCGTCTGGCCGGCTGAGATACGCCTTTTCCTCGGCCGTGGAGGCACGGCCCAGCGCCGCATTGCGGCTGGGATAGCGGCCATAGCGGCGGATGACGTCGCGGTGATCGCGGGCAAAGGTGAGGTTTTCCTCGCGACCCAGCTCGGCGAATTTGGCGACGCTCAAATCCTGCATCGCGCGCGATTCGGCATGCATCAATGGCATATAGACGAAGACCAGCCGCTCGGGCGGGTAGCGATATTCCCACCCCGCATCGATCGCCGCGAGACAGAGTTCGAGCGCCAGCGGGTCGGCGGCATAGGCCTGCGCCGAACCGCGATTCAGATTGCGCGAAAACTGATCGAGCAGCAGGATCGCGGCCAGCAGCGTGTCGGGCTCGTCGCGCCAGCCCATCGCCTCGGCCGCCAGCACCTGATCGCGCACGGCGCCGAAGCGTTCGGCGATCTCGCGATCCAGCGCTTCGTCCTTCGCGAAATGCCGCTCCGGCGCCATCGAGAACCAGAAGTCCAGCACGGCACGCGTCGTCCCGTGGACTATTTCCTCATCCATCCCTAGATCGGCGGTCATGTCGTCCCCTTCTGGCCCCGAGATTATCAGTCTGGGCTGTCGCCTCAACATCGCCGAAAGCGAAACGATCCGTGCGCTCGCCGCCGGGCGGGAGGACATGGTCGTGGTCAATAGCTGCGCCGTCACCAACGAAGCGGTCAAGCAGACCCGCGCCGCGATCCGCCGCGCCGCCCGGACGCGCCCCGATGCCCAGATCGTCGTGACGGGATGCGCCGCGCAGATCGACCCCGCCAGCTTCGCCGCCATGCCCGAGGTCGCGCGCGTGCTGGGCAATGCCGACAAGCTGCGCCCCGAAAGCTGGGCTTCCGCCGAACCGATGCTGGTCACCGACCTGTCGCGGGTGGTGGAGACCGCGCCACATCTGGCGTCGGCCTTTGCGGGCCATGCGCGCGCCTTTGTCGAGGTTCAGAATGGCTGCGACCACGCTTGCACCTTCTGCATCATCCCGACCGGGCGCGGGCCGAGCCGATCGGTCCCGGCCGGGCTGGTGATCGAACGTATCGCGCGCGCGGTCGCGCTGGGCCACCGCGAGGTCGTGCTGACCGGCGTCGACCTGACCAGCTATGGCCACGACCTGCCCGGCCAGCCCGGCCTGGGCCTGCTGGTCGAGCGGATCCTGACCCATGTGCCCGCGCTGTCGCGCCTCCGCCTGTCCTCGCTCGATTCGATCGAGATCGACGACCGGCTGTTCGACCTGGTGACGGGCGAGGCGCGGGTGATGCCGCACCTTCACCTCTCGCTCCAGGCGGGCAATGACCTGATCCTCAAGCGGATGAGGCGGCGCCACAGCCGTGCGCAGTCGGTCGCCATCGTCGAACGCCTGCTGACCGCGCGGCCCGAGATCGCGATCGGCGCGGACCTGATTGCGGGCTTCCCGACCGAGGACGAGGCGATGGCGGCGGATACGCTGGCGCTGATCGACGACGCCCATATCGTCCATGCGCATATCTTTCCCTATTCGGCGCGGGACGGCACGCCCGCCGCGCGGATGCCACAGGTGCCGCACCCGCTCCGTCGCGAACGCGCCGCGCGCCTGCGCGAAGCCGCCGCGCGGCGGCGGCGTGCGTGGCTCGCCGACCAGGTCGGGCAGACCCGCGCGGTGCTGGTCGAACGGCCGGGCACGCATGGTCATGCACCCGACTTCGCCGATATTCATTTCTCTCCCGCCGCCGAACCGGGCAGCATCGCCCAAGTCAGGGTCACCGCGGCGACCGAAACCCATCTGATCGGACAATTGGCATGAGCTCTTCCCCCTCCTGGCACGAAAAGCTGCTCGGCGGTTTTCGTCGCACCTCGGACCGGCTGGTCGGCAATCTGGCGGGACTCGGGACCGCGCGGCTCGACGAGGATACGCTCGACGAGGTCGAGGAGGCGTTGATCGCCTCCGACCTCGGCCCCGAGACGGCGCGCCATATCCGCACGCGCCTGTCCGAAGGCAGCTTCGAACGGAATATGGAGGACCTGGGCATCCGCCTGGTCGTCGCCGAAGAGGTCGAAAAGGCGCTGGCCAAGGTCGCCACGCCGCTGGAGATCGATGCCTTTCCCCGGCCGCAGGTGATCCTCGTCATCGGCGTCAACGGCTCGGGCAAGACGACGACCATCGCCAAGCTCGCCCATCTGTTCATGGAGCAGGATTATGGCGTGATGCTGGCCGCCGGCGACACCTTCCGCGCCGCCGCCATCGGCCAGCTCGCCACCTGGGCGGAGCGGGTCGGCGTGCCGATCATCTCGGGCAAGGAAGGCGGCGACGCGGCGGGCATCGTCTATGAGGCGGTGAAGCAGGCGACCGCGACCGGCATCGACGTGCTGATCGTCGACACCGCCGGTCGCCTTCAGAACAAGCGCGAGCTGATGGACGAACTGGCCAAGATCCGGCGCGTGCTGGGCCGGTTGAACCCGGAGGCGCCGCATGACGTGGTGCTGGTCCTCGACGCCACCACCGGCCAGAACGCGCTCAACCAGATCGAGGTGTTCAAGGACGTGGCGGGCGTCACCGGGCTGGTCATGACCAAGCTGGACGGCACCGCGCGCGGCGGCGTGCTGGTCGCGGCGGCGGAGAAATATGGCCTGCCCATTCATGCGATCGGCGTCGGCGAAGGCATGACCGACCTGCGGCCGTTCGACGCCAATGAGGTCAGCCGGATCATCGCCGGGATCGAAGGAGGGCGCAAATGAACACAGCACCCAGGAGCGAGGCCGGGCCCGGCCTGAAGGCGGGCCTCGAATATGGTCCGCTGATCCTGTTCTTCGCGGTCAATTTCCTTGCCCCGCTCGGCCCGCTGACCCGCGTGCTGGTCGCGACCGGCGTCTTCATGGCGGCGACCGTGGTGGCGATGATCGTCAGCAAGGTGAAGCTCGGCCGCATCTCGCCGATGCTCTGGCTGTCGGGCGCGCTGGTCGTCGTGTTTGGCGGGCTGACCCTCTATTTCCACGACGAACGCTTCATCAAGATGAAGCCGACCATCGTCTATGCGATGTTCTCCGCGCTGCTGTTCTTTGGCCTCGTGACCGGGCGGCCGCTGATCCAGATGGTCCTGGGCAATGTCTATCCGGGGCTGAGCGCGCTCGGCTGGCGCAAGCTGACGCGCAACTGGGCCTTTTTCTTCGCCTTCATGGCGGTGCTGAACGAAGCCGTCTGGCGCAATTCGACCTGGGACTTCTGGGTCGGGTTCAAATTATGGGGCGCGATGCCGCTGACGCTCGGCTTTGCCATCGCCAATATCCCGATGCTGTTGAAGCATGGGCTGAACGCCGACGCCGCGAAAATGGACGAACCCCCGGTCGAGTGATCGGACGAGCGGCGGCCAGCCCGGCCGCCGCTCGACGGCCTACCCGCTGAAACCTTGGGATGAGCGGGCCGATCCACGCTCCGGGGGCAATCAGCCCTCCAGTTCCTTCATCAGCACCCGCACCGCATTGTCGACATCACGGTCGGTGTCGCGCAATTCCTCGATCTTGCGCACCGCGTAGATCACGGTCGAGTGATCGCGCCCGCCAAATTTGCGCCCGATCTCGGGCAGCGAGCGCGTGGTCAGCCGCTTGGCGAGATACATGGCGATCTGGCGCGGGCGCGCGATCGCGCGGGCCCGGCGCGCCGAGACCAGGTCGAGCGGCTTCAGCTCGAAATGACGGCTCACCAGCTTCTGAATCTCGTCGATCGTGATCCGCCGCTGCGCGCCGCGCAGGACTTCACCCAGCGTGGCCACCGCGAAGTCGAGATCGATCTTCTCGCCGGTCAGCTGCGCATAGGCGACGACACGGTTCAGCGCGCCTTCCAGCTCGCGGATATTGCCACGAATGCGCGACGCCAGAAGGTCCAGCACGTCGTTGGGCACGACGATATCGGGCAGATCGGCGACCTTGCGATTCAGGATCGTGCGGCGCAGCGTCAGGTCGGGCGCCTTGATGTCCGCGACCAGACCCGCACCCAGGCGACCGATGATACGCGGCTCCACCCCGTCGAGCGACTGGGGCGACCGATCGGCCGAGATGACCAGCCGCTTGCCCGCGCCGACCAGCTCGTTGACGGTATGGAAGAATTCCTCCTGCGTCGAATCCTTGCCCGCGATGAACTGCAGATCGTCGATCAGCAGCAGGTCCGCCGAGCGCAGCCGCGTCTTAAAGCTGTGCGTGTCGCGGGCGCGCATCGCGGCGACGAAATCGAACATGAACCGTTCCGCCGACATGCACAGCACGACCGCCTCGGGATGCGATTCGAGGAAGGCATGCGCGATGGCGTGCATCAGATGGGTCTTGCCCTGTCCGGTGCCGCCATGAAGGAAAAGCGGGCTGAAACGCGGCGCCCCCGGCTCGGCCAGCGACAGCGCGGCGTTGAACGCGACTCGGTTGGACGAGTCGACCACGAACCGATCGAAGGTCAGGCGCGGGTCGAGCGGCGGACGATCGCCACCCACGCGCGCCGCCGGGGCCGGGACCGGCGCGGGGGCCGCGACGACCTTGGCCGCCTTCGCCCTGGGCGCAGGGGCGGGCGTTTCCGCCCCACCGAACAGCGAAGCCTGCGCCTCGACCGCCGGAGCGGGGGTCGGGGCCGCCCTCGACGCCGCCGGGGTGGACAGGTCGAGCGTGTCGGTCGTGGTCAGACGCACCGCCTTGGCCGTCGGCGCGCGCGTCTCGAACATGATCGCGCGGACTTCGGGCAACACCGCCTTGAATTCCAGATGCAGGCGATCGGCATAATGGCTTCGCACCCAATTGGTCGCGAAGGCCGAAGGAAGCGCGAGGCGGACCGTGTCGGGCTCATCGCCCTCGATCAGTTCCATCGGCTTCAGCCACTGGTCGAACAGACGCGCGCCGGCCGATTCGCGCAGGTTCGCGCGGACGCGCGCCCAGGCACGGGCCTGGTCCGACGTCGGTCGCGTTGCCTGCCAATTCGTCACCCGCGCACTCCTTACTCGCCACCCCCAAAAACGGAGGCGGCAACCGAAAAACCACTCGGCGACACGATCCCGCTGGGCGAATCGAACGGACTCGGCCCGGATCTGTCACTTTGCTATGTCCATGACGCGGGCACGAAGCGCCGCTGCTGGGAAACCGATTATGATCCATGGTGGGGTCCGATCAAGACCACGAATGGCCATAAATCTGAAATAAACGGGATTGACAGAGAAAAGCCCGCGGAATCCCGTCCAACTATCTCACAACACATTGAGAATTAAGGATATTAAGCATATCCGAAATCCCGACGCGTCCCCACGAATCACTCGAATCGCGGAAAAACCTGGGATTGCGCATGACGCGCAAAAGTTCCCGGGTTTCGCCGCGAAAAGCGGTTTAACTTATGTGGAACACGCACGAAAAAACCCGCCGGGGGACCGCCCCCGGCGGGTTTCCTTCGTCGCGTGATAGAGGCGATCAGACCAGCGCGGCGACACGCTTGGTCAGGCGCGAGAACTTGCGCGCCACGGTGTTCTTGTGCAGCACGCCCTTGGCAACGCCACGCGCCATTTCGGGCTGCGCCGCGGCCAGAGCGATCGTCGCCGTTTCCTTGTCACCGGCGGCCAGGGCGGCTTCGACCTTCTTCACGAAGGTACGGATGCGGCTGACGCGGTTGCCGTTGATGACGGCGCGACGCTCGTTGCGACGGATACGCTTTTTGGCCTGCGGCGTGTTCGCCATGAAAACCTCTAAATTTCGATCAAAAGGGATAGCGGCGCGACGCACCAGCTTTGAAGCCGCGGCCCTTAACGGTTACTGCGCCGCCCGTCAACTGCGCTGGCAATTCGCGCAGTAGAAGGTCGACCGCCCCGAATCGATGCGTCGCCGGACGATCGCCCCGCATTCGCAAGCCTGACCTTCGCGGCCATAGACCCGCCACTCCTTGGAGAAATAGCCCAATTCGCCATCGGGCCGCACATAATCGCGCAGCGACGAGCCGCCCGCCAGGATCGCGGCCTCCAGCACGGCGCGGATCGCATCGACCAGCCGGGTGAGCCGCGCGAGCGAAATCTGCCCTGCCGCGCGTCCGGGCGCGAGTCTGGCCATGTACAGCGCTTCGCACACATAGATGTTGCCCAGCCCCGCCACGACTCGCTGATCGAGCAGCATCGCCTTGATCGGCGACGCCCGCCCCGCCAGCCGCCCCGCCAGATAGGCCGGGGTGAAATCCGGCCCCAACGGCTCGGGCCCCATGGCGAGGAATGGCGGATAGGCGTCCAGCTCGCGGCTGGACCACAGGTCGACGAAACCGAATCGCCGCGGGTCGTTCAGCGCCAGCCGCCGCCCCATGCCGGTCTCCAGCACCAGATGATCATGGGCCAGCGACTCGCCGGGATCGATCCGCCAGCGCCCCGACATGCCCAGGTGAAAGATCATGGTATCGCCGCGATCGGTGGCGATCAGGCCATATTTGGCCCGCCGCCCCAGCCCCGTCACCCGGGCGCCGGTCATCCGCTGGCGCAGGTCGGGCGGAAAGGGATGGCGCAGATCGGCGCGGCGCGGCTCGACCAGATCCAGGCGCTGGTCCGCCAGAACCGGCGCCAGTCCGCGCACGGTGGTTTCGACCTCGGGGAGTTCGGGCATCGTCCTGGGAGTGTCTTTCTGCCTGGAATGATCAGCGGCTTTCCTGCCACCATCAGCTAGGTAGCGTTTGCCCCGCCAGCAAGGCCGGGCTAGGGCAGGCGCATGAGCGATACTGTCTCCTTCGGCTATGAAGATGTGCCTCGCGACGAGAAGACCGCCCGTGTCGGCGGCGTCTTCACCAACGTCGCTTCCAAATATGACCTGATGAACGACGCCATGTCGGGCGGCATGCACCGGCTGTGGAAGGATCGCTTCGTTCGCCGGGTGAAGCCGCGCGCCAGCGACCAGATCCTCGACATGGCGGGCGGCACCGGCGACATTGCCTTCCGCCTGGCCGAATCGGGGGCGAGCATCACCGTCGCCGACATCAATCCGGCGATGCTGGACGTCGGCATGAAGCGCGCACAGGAGCGCGGGCTCGACGGGCTGGTCTGGACCGAGGCCAATGCCGAAACGCTGACCTTCCCCGACAAGTTCTTCGACGCCTATACGATCGCCTTCGGCATCCGGAACGTCACCGACATCCCCGCGGCGCTGAAGGAAGCCCACCGCGTGCTGCGGCGTGGCGGGCGTTTCTTCTGCCTGGAATTCTCGACCACCGTGTGGCCCGGCTTCTCCGAGGTGTACGACGCCTATTCGCACAAGCTGGTGCCCAAGCTCGGCCAGATGCTGGCGGGCGATGCGGACAGCTATCGCTATCTGATCGAGTCGATTCGCCGCTTCCCCGACATGCCGACCTTCGAGAAGATGATCCGCGAAGCCGGCTTCGTCGAAACCAAGGTCGAGCCGATCATGGGTGGCCTGGTCGCGATCCATTCAGGCTGGAAGATCTGATGCGGCCAGCCTCGCGCGGCCGTCGCGGGCGCGCTTTGTGACCCAGCCGGTGGTTCATCTCTGGCGTCTGCTGAAATGGGGGCGGACGCTGGCGCGCCATGGTGCGCTGAAGGGGATCGAGCGCGATCCTAACACGCCCGCGCCCGTGCGGCGGCTGGCGCGCATCGCCCGGTTCGGCGCGCGCGTCCCCGCACAGCCCGCCTATGCCGATGCGTTCCAGGCGATCGGCCCGGCCGCGATCAAGCTGGGCCAGACGCTCGCCACCCGCCCCGATCTGGTCGGCGACGCAGCCGCGCACGACCTGCTGCGGCTTCAGGATCGGTTGCCCCCGGTTCCCTTCGCGACGATCAGCGCCGCGATGGAAGCGAGCATGGCGCGCGCGCCCGCGCACTTCTTCGCCTCGATCGAGGAAACGCCGGTCGGCACCGCCTCGATCGCGCAGGTGCATCGCGCGGTGACGACCGACGGCCGCACCGTCGCGGTCAAGGTGCTGCGCCCCGGCGTGGAAGACGACTTCACCCGCGCCATCGACACCTATCAATGGGCCGCCGCGCAAGTCGAGCAGATGAGCGGCGAGGCCGCACGGCTGCGCCCGCGCCTGACGGTCGAGAATTTCCGCCGCTGGACGCTGCGCGAGTTGAACTTCCGGCGCGAGGCGGCGTCCGCCTCCGAACTGGCCGAGGCGATGACCGCCGAGCCCGATTTCGTCGTGCCCCAGATCGATTGGCAGCGCTCCACCGCCAAGGTGCTGACGATCGAATGGATCGACGGAATCAAGCTGTCGAACCGGCCGGCGCTGGTCGAGGCGGGCTATGACCTGCCCCGCCTGGCGCAGACGCTCGTGCGCGCGTTCCTGCGCCAGGCGATCGCCGAGGGCTTTTTCCACGCGGACATGCACCAGGGCAATCTCTTCGCCCTGCCCGGCAACCGGATCGCCGCGATCGACTTCGGCATCATGGGCCGGATCGACCGACGCGCCAGGGTGTGGCTGGCCGAGATCCTCTATGGCCTGATTACCGGCAATTATAAGCGCGTCGCGGAGATTCATTTCGAGGCGGGCTATGTCCCCTCGCACCACAATGTCGCCGAGTTCGCGACCGCGCTGCGCGCCGTGGGCGAGCCGATGCGCGGCCTGCCGGTCAAGGACATGTCGATCGGCATGATGCTGGACGGCCTGTTCTCGATCACCCGCGATTTCGACATGGTGACGCAGCCGCACCTGTTGCTGCTGCAAAAGACGATGGTGATGGTGGAGGGCGTGGCGACCAGCCTCGATCCCGACATCAACCTGTGGGATTCGGCCGCGCCGTTCGTGCGCGAATGGCTTCGGACCGAACTCGGGCCGGAGGCGATGGTGGCCGACCGGCTGATCCAGGATATCCGCACGCTGGCGCGGCTGCCCGACCTGGTTCGCCGGATCGAGGCCCACTACCCCGCGCCGGGCGGCGAGCCCCCCGCCCCGCCGCTCAAGCAGATCGAGGTCGTGCGGATCGGCGGCGGCTGGCGCTATGCGCTGATCTCCCTGCTCTCGGCGGCGGGCGGCGTCGCTGCGACCCTGGCCATCCTGCGGTAGGATGGTGGGCAACACGCCCCCCATCCCCATGCGCCGCCCGACGCGGTCGTTCTGGCTCAGCCAGCCGGGGCGGCTGACCGGCCTGTCGCCGATGATGGCGCGCGCGGTGCTGGTGTTGGTCCTGCTGCTCTGCGCCATCATGCTGATGACGCCGGCGCCGGTCGATCCGATGCAGGATCGGCTGGCGCTGGTCTCCGCGACGATCGTCGATCACCTGCGCCACGGCCAATCCTTCTATCCCGCCGCGTTCGACGCGCTGCGCGAGAATGCGCGACCGCTTCGTCCCGCGCTGCTGGCGGTGCCGCTGCCCGCCCTGCCGGTCCTCGTGGCGAAGGTACCGCCGATCCTGGCGCAGGCGGTGTTGATCGCTCTGACCATCGGTGTGCTGATCGGCTGGGCGCGGCGGTTTCGCCCCGTGCTGGAACGCAGCGGTCCGCGCACGCTGGCGCTGACCCTGCTGATCTCCGGCCTCTATCCGCTTGTCACCCCGGCCATGGTGACGGTGCCCGAGGTCTGGGCGGGTGTGGTCATAGCCTTGTCGCTGGTGCAGCGTCGCCCCGATGCGGAGTCGACCGCCGTGGCACTGGGCTTCATCGCGATGATCCTCAGCCCAGTGGCAATGGTCCACGCCTTGGTGATGCTGATCCTCGCGGTCCGGGCACGGGCGCGGCGCGAGATGCTGGGCTGGATCGTCGCGATCGGGCTGTTCCTGCTGGCGCTGGCCGCCCATGCGCAGGCGCTCAATACGATGACCAGCGCGATCGATCCCGCCATCGCGCTGCCGGGCGCGGCCCTGTCCCCGGGCGCGCTGGTGGCGACGATTGGATCTGCGCAGATATTGGGACGGCTGCCCTTCTGGCTGGTCGTGCCGCTGACGCTGATCGCCGCGCTGGGCTGGATGCATTGGCGACAGCCGGTGGCGCGACGCGCGAGCCCGACGCTGGCCGCCTATGCGCTGCTGCTGATGCTGACCGATGCGGGGGGGCTGCTGCCGCTGGTGTCGCCCCTGTTCTTCCTGGGCGTGGTCTTCGCGCCCGATGCGATCCATGACCTGCTCGTCGCCGCGCGCGACCGGCGGCGGATCACCGTGACGCGAGTGGTGCGATGAGTCATATCCTGTTGATCGTCGGCGGCGGCATCGCGGCCTATAAGAGCTGCGAACTGATCCGCCTGCTACGCAGGAACGGGCATAGCGTACGCTGCGTCCTGACCGAGGGAGGCAGCCATTTCGTCACCCCGATGACGCTGGCCGCGCTGTCGGAGAAGCAGGTGTTCACCTCCTTGTGGGACCTGAAGGACGAAGCGGAGATGGGGCATATCCAGCTCAGCCGCGAGGCCGATCTGGTCGTCGTCGCGCCGGGCACCGCCGACCTGATGGCGCGCATGGCGAACGGGCTGGCCGACGACCTGGCGACCACCGTGTTGCTGGCCACCGATACCCCCGTGCTGGTCGCGCCCGCGATGAACGTCCGCATGTGGCAGCACCCCGCGACCCGGCGCAATGTGGCGCGGCTGCGCGCCGATGGGGTGACGGTGATGGCCCCCGATGACGGCGCGATGGCCTGCGGCGAGTTCGGCCCCGGCCGCCTGCCCGAGCCCGGTGCGATCCTGCTGGCGATCGAGGCCGCGCTCACGCCCGCCGGCCGTCCGCTGGCCGGCCGGCATGTGCTGGTCACCGCCGGGCCGACGCATGAGCCGATCGATCCGGTGCGCTTCATCGCCAACCGCTCCTCGGGCCGACAGGGTTTCGCGATTGCGGACGCGCTCGCCCGGCTGGGCGCGCGGGTGACGCTGGTCGCGGGGCCGGTGACGCTGCCGACACCGCCGGGCGTGACCCGCATCGATGTCGAAAGCGCACGCCAGATGGCCGATGCGGTGCAAGGCGCCCTGCCCGCCGATGCCGCGGTGATGGTCGCCGCCGTCGCCGACTGGCGCGTCGAGGCCGCCAGGCAGAAAGTGAAAAAGGACGGCGGCGCGGCGCCCGCGCTGACGCTTGTCGAGAATCCGGATATCCTGGCGACGGTCGCCACCGGTCCCGATCGCCCCGCGCTGGTCGTCGGCTTCGCGGCGGAGACCGAACATGTCATCGACCATGCCATCGCCAAGCGCGCGCGAAAGCGTGCCGACTGGATCGTCGCCAATGACGTGTCCAGCGATGTCTTCGGCGGTAAGGCGAACAGCGTCCATCTGGTGACCGCGGACGGCGTGGAGAGCTGGGAACGGATGGCGAAGGAGGATGTCGCCCGGGGGCTCGCGCAACGCATCGCCGATGCGCTACAAGCGCGGCCATGACACTTGCACCCATTTCCATTGCTCTCAAACGCTTGCCCCATGGTGAGGGGCTTCCCCTTCCCGCTTATGCCACACCCGGCGCCGCGGGCATGGACGTGGTCGCCGCCGAGACGCTGACGCTCGAACCAGGAAAGCGCGCGGCGGTGGCGACCGGTTTCGCCATCGCCATTCCGCCGGGCTATGAGGTTCAGGTCCGACCGCGTTCGGGGCTGGCGCTGAAGAACGGCATCACCTGCCTCAACACGCCAGGCACGATCGACGAGGATTATCGTGGTGAGGTGAAGGTGATCCTCGCCAATCTGGGCGACCAGCCGTTCGACGTGAAGCGTGGCGAGCGGATCGCGCAACTGGTCCCCGCCCCCGTGCAGCGCGCGGCATGGACCGAGGTCGCCGAACTGGGCGACACGCAGCGCGGCAGCGGCGGCTTCGGATCGACGGGGCAATGATCGCGCTGCTCGCCTTGGCCTCGGCCCAGCTTGCCTTCGCCGCGCCATCCGGGCCGCCAACCCAGGCCGCCCCCCCGGCGAATCCACCGCATGATTGGACGCAGCTTCCCGCCGTCACCCTGCCACCCGCGACACCCGAGATGATCCGCTTCGTCCGCGACGAGGTCGAGGCCGGGCGCTGTTCCCACCCGCACCCCGCCGATGGGCAGGTCAGCCTGGTCGTGCCGCTCGCGCTGCACTTCAGCCGTGACGGGGGAGCGTCCGGCGTCGTGCCGCTCGCGATCGGCTGTCCGACGATCGAACAGTTCAGCGCCGGAGCCGCCCTGCGCATGATGCGCCAGAAGCCGTTCCGCGCGATGCCGGCGGAGGATCACTGGTACCGCAGCGCCATCACCTATACATGGTCGGGATGAGCCTGTCCGACGATGAACTGACCCGCTATGCCCGCCATATCGTCCTCCGGGAATTTGGCGGCGGCGCGCAGATCCGGCTGAAACAGGCGAGCGTTGCGGTGATCGGAGCGGGCGGGATCGGCTCGCCCGCCATCCAGTATCTCGCCGCGGCCGGGGTCGGCGCGCTGGTCCTGATCGACGATGATGCGGTGGAGCCTTCCAATCTGCAACGCCAGACGATCTTCACCACCGACGATCAGGCGACACCCAAGGTCGAGGCGGCGAAGGCCTTTGTCGCGCGGCTCAACCCGCATGTCGCCGTCACCGCGCATCGCCTGCGCATCACGCCCGACAATGTCGCCGGGCTGATCGCCCGCACTGATGTGGTCCTGGACGGATGCGACAATTTCGCCACCCGGCTGGTGGTCGCCGATGCCGCGCTGGCGGCGCATATCCCCCTGGTTTCGGCGGCGGTCGGACAATTTGAGGGGCAGCTGGCCACCTATCGCGGCTGGGAACCCGACAAGCCCTGCTATCGCTGCTTCGTCGGCGACGCGGTCGATCAGGCGGGTTTCACCTGCGCAGATGACGGCGTGCTGGGCCCGGTGACCGGCGTGATGGGCAGCCTCGCCGCGCTGGAAGTCCTGCGCGCGATCGCGCCCTTCGGCCGCGACAGCGCGGGCAGCGTGCTGGTGGCCGATCTTCTATCCCTGCGCTTCCGGACGCTGGCCCTGCCCAAGGATCCCGGCTGCCGTTGCGCGACACGTCCTGAGGGGACGGCATGAAAACACCCGCCACGCCCCCGACACCGCCGCCCGGCTGGCTAGACTGGACCGGCGACAAGTCCTGGATCGGTCAGGTCACCGGCCTGCCCGACAGCGCGTTGCACGCGCATGCCGGCATGGCGATCCTCGTCCTCGCGGCGCTGATCTACCGCCGCCCCCCCTGGGACTGGCGATGCTGGCTGACGGTGCTGGCGATCGAGACCGTGAACGAGGCCTATGACCTGATCCAGCCCTTCTATCCGACCGATGAGGGCAATCTGGCGGCATCGTGGTTCGACATGTGGTCGACGATGCTATGGCCGACGGTGATCCTGTTAACCTTCCGCTGGCTCGCCCGACGCGGCGAACGACGATAAGGGGCGGCGACCGATAGGGTCCCGCCCCTGTCCGCTATCCGGAAATCCTACGCGAACAGCGTTCGCGCGAACTCACGCACCGCAGGACCGATATCGTCGCGCATGACACCCAGCGCCAGGTTCGCGGTCAGCCAGCCCGCCTTGTCGCCGCAGTCGTAACGCTGGCCGTCAAAGGTGAAGCCGTGGAAGGGCTGGTGCCCGATCAGCTTGGCCATCGCATCGGTCAGCTGGATCTCGCCGCCCGCACCCGGCTCCTGCGCGTCGAGGATCTGCATCACCTCGGGCTGGAGGATGTAGCGGCCCGGAATCATCAGGTTGGACGGGGCCTTGCCCTTGGGCTTCTCGACCAGCGCCGTGACCTCGGTCAGGCGGCCGTCCTGCTTGCCGGGCGAGATGATGCCATATTTCCCGGTTTCGCTGTCGGGGACTTCCAGCGCGCCGATAACGTTGCCGCCGACCTGCTCATAGGCCTCGACCATCTGTTTCATGAAGCCGCCGACCATCAGCTCGTCGGGCAGCAGCACCGCAAAGGGGTCGTTGCCCACGATCTCGCGCGCGCACCACACCGCATGGCCCAGGCCCAGCGGCTCCTGCTGGCGAACATAGACGGGGCTGCCCGGCGTCTGACGAATTCCCTCGATCACCGCGAGGCTCTTGCCCCGCGCCGTCATCGTGGCTTCCAGTTCGTAGGAGATATCGAAATGATCCTCCAGCGCCCCCTTGCCCCGCCCGGTGACGAAGATGATCTGCTCGATCCCCGCTTCCAGGGCTTCCTCGACCGCATATTGGATCAGGGGCTTGTCGACGACCGTCAGCATCTCCTTGGGTATCGCCTTGGTCGCGGGCAGAAACCGGGTTCCCAGGCCGGCCACCGGGAAAACGGCCTTCCGCACTTTCTTGATCGTCATGTAACCTCCCTAGACGCTATAGCCCCTAGCGCGATCTCGCGGCACGACATAGCCCCGCCGGTGTCCGCTGCGATTAGGGTGTCATTAAATGCGACGGGCTACGGATCACGCCATGACCAGCGCGCCAATCCTCGTCGTTTTCGGGACAAGACCCGAAGCGATCAAGCTCTTTCCCGTCATACGGGCATTGGTGGCCGTCGGCGATACGCCCGTCCGCACCTGCGTCACCGCGCAGCATCGCGGGATGCTGGACCAGGTGTTGGCGATCGCCGGCCTCACGCCCGACCATGATCTCGATCTGATGGAGCCCGGCCAGTCGCTCGATCGGCTGACGGCGCGACTGCTGACCGGGCTGGGCGACGTGATGGATGCCGTGCGGCCCGCCATGGTCGTGGTGCAGGGCGACACCGCCACCGCCATGTCCGGTGCGCTGGCCGCCTATTATCGCAAGATCCCGGTCGCCCATGTCGAGGCGGGGCTGCGCTCGGGCAATATCTATCAGCCTTGGCCTGAAGAGGTGAACCGGCGGATGATCGCGCCGATCGCCGCGCTGCATTTCGCCCCGACCCGGACCGCGGCCGACGCGTTGCTGGCCGAAGGGATCGCTGCCGACCTGGTCCATGTCACCGGCAACAGCGTGATCGATGCGCTCCACTGGACACGGGATCGCATTGCCGCCGATCCCTCGCTCGCGGCGGGGCTCGATCCCGTGCTGGAGCGAATGGCAGGCAAGCGCATCATCCTCGTCACCACCCATCGGCGCGAGAATTTCGGCGACGGCATGACGGCGATCGCCCGCGCACTGGCGCGGATCGCCGCGCGCGACGATGTCGGCATCCTCTTTCCGATGCATCCCAATCCTCAGGTCGGGGCCGTGATGGACACGGTCCTTGGCGACCACCCCGCCATCGCGCGGATCGCCCCGCTCGACTATCCGCATTTCGTCCGCGCCCTCGATGCCGCGCACATCGTCCTGACCGATTCGGGCGGCGTGCAGGAGGAAGCTCCCGCGCTCGGCAAACCCGTGCTGGTCATGCGCGAAACCACCGAACGACCCGAAGGTGTCGCGGCGGGCACCGCGCGGCTGGTCGGGACCGATGAGGACCGGATCGTCGACGCGCTCTTCACCCTGCTCGACCATCCTGCGGATTATGCCGCAATGGCGCGGGCGCATAACCCTTTTGGCGATGGCAACACCGCCACCCGGATCAGCAGGATCATCACCGATGCCATTGGACGTTGAACTCTCGGTCACGGTCATGGGACTGGGCTATATCGGCCTGCCCACCGCCGCCGTCATCGCGCGCACCGGCGCGAAGGTCACGGGGGTGGACGTCACCCCGTCGGTGGTCGACACCATCAATTCTGGCCGCGTGCATATCGAGGAGGTCGATCTCGACGGCCTCGTATCGGGCGTCGTCGCGCGCGGGCAGCTGACCGCCTCGTTGACGGTCTCGCCCGCCGACGTGTTCGTCATCGCGGTACCCACCCCCTTTACCGAGGGGCGGCAGCCCGACACCACCTATGTCCTGAACGCCGCGCGCGCCATCGCACCGGTGCTGAAGCCGGGTGATACGGTCATCCTCGAATCCACCTCCCCTGTCGGCACCACGGAGCAGGTGCGCGACCTGATCGCCACGCTGCGCAGCGACCTGCGGATGCCCGGCACCGCGCGCATGGGCGAGCAGGCCGATCTCGCCATCGCCTATTGCCCCGAGCGGGTCCTGCCTGGGCGAATCCTGGTCGAACTGATCGACAACGACCGGGTGATCGGCGGCATCACGCCGCGCTGCGCGCGCAAGGCGCTGGCCTTTTACCGCCGTTTCGTCCGCGGCGCCTGCGTCACCACCACCGCGCGCGCGGCGGAGATGACCAAGCTGACCGAGAATGCGTTTCGCGACGTCAACATCGCCTTTGCCAACGAACTCAGCCTCGTCGCCGACACGCTGGGCGTCGATGTGTGGGAGGTGATCCGGCTGGCCAACCGCCATCCGCGCGTCAACATCCTGTCGCCCGGTCCCGGCGTCGGCGGGCATTGCATCGCGGTCGACCCCTGGTTCCTGGTCGCCGCAGACCCCGCCAACACCCCGCTGATCCGTACCGCGCGCGAAGTGAATGACGGCAAGACCGATCACATCATCGCCCGCGCCTCGGCATTGATCGAGGCGGAGACCGCCGACCGCCCGGTCGCCTGCCTGGGCCTGGCATTCAAGGCCAATATCGACGATTTTCGCGAAAGCCCCGCCCTGCGCGTCGCCCAGGCGCTGGCCGAACGTTTCGGCGAGCGCATCAGGATCGTCGAACCCTATGCGGCGCAATTGCCAACCAAACTTGCGGAAACCGGCGCGCGGCTGACCGACATCGACACCGCACTGGAAACCTGCCCGGTCATGATCGTACTGGTCGACCATGACCTCTTCCGCTCGGTCCCGCTCGAAGAGCGACGCGGCAAGACCGTCCTGGACACCCGTGGGCTGTGGCCCGATCAGGTCTGAGCGATATCGGGCCGCATTGCACGGACCGAGGTGGAGGATTAAGGACAACCGCCAGTTGCGGATAGAAAACCATCCATGCTTTCCAAGCTTTTGAATTTTCGCAGGCGCGCGCCCGAATTCGTGCCGATGATGCAGCCGGGCGTGCGGCTTTATGCCATCGGGGACATTCACGGTCGGCTGGACCTGCTCGACGCGCTGCTACCCCGGATCGACGCGGATCATGCGGGTCGCCCCCCGGCTGAGCGGCATATCGTGTTCCTCGGCGATCTGGTCGATCGCGGCCCCGATTCGGCGGGCGTGGTCGAACGGGTGCGCCAGCTTTGCGCCGCCGATCCGAATGTCCATTGCCTGATGGGCAATCACGAGGAAATCCTGCTGCGTTCGCTTGAGGCCGACGACAAGGCACTGCGCTTGTTCTGTCGGATCGGCGGGCGTGAGACGATACTCAGCTACGGCGTGGCGGCCGACGAGTATGAGCGGATGGATTATGCCGAGGTCGCGGGGGCGCTGGCCGCGCATGTCCCGCAGGCGCACCGCGATTTCCTGAGCGGCCTGAAGGAAATCCTGATCATGGGCGATTATGTCTTCGTCCATGCGGGCCTCCGTCCCGGCATCGCCATTGCCGACCAGAAGCTGTCCGAGACCCGCTGGATTCGCGATCCGTTCCTCGACCACCGCATCCCGTTGGAGAAGATGGTCGTGCATGGCCATACCGTCGCGGAAGAGGCTGAGATCCTGCCGCATCGCATCGGCATCGACACCGGCGCCTATCATAGCGACCGGCTGACCGCGCTAATGCTGGAGGATGAACAGCGGGTGATTTTCTCCACCTGAAGCCTCTTTACCGAGGCGAAACGTTTGTCAGGCCATTCCGTTTGGCGGCAAAGCTTAGTATAGCCGCAAAGCGGCGAAGCAATGTTGCATTGCCGCATCAGTATGGGGAGCATTATATCCCCATGCTCGTTGGTGGGTTGCCATGTCGCGGTTCCCGTGCCATGGGCTCACTGACATTTTTTAAGGGAGTTCGACATGCGTCTTGGGAAGTTTCTCGTCGCCGCTGCCGCCGTTTCGATGACCGTTGCTCCGGCGATGGCTGCGAACCCGGCTGCCAGCCTCTCGGTTGCGAAGTCGGTTCGCGCTTCGGCCCCGACCGCCAAGAAGAACGGTCTGGCCGGTGGCGGCGTTCTCGTTGCGGTTCTGGCGGCGGCTGCCGTCGTGGCCGGCATCGTGGTCGTTGCTGACTCGGACGACAAGTCCGACAGCAACTGATTGTTGCTTCAGCCTCACGGCTGAGAGGAATAGCGGCCTTCGGGCCGCTATTTTTTTGCCTGCCGAAGAAGGAAGGTGGACAAATAGGGTTTCCATAGCGACCAGCCACGACCCGCCTTCGCTCTATCGTGTCCACATCCGCGTATGACAGTTCCCGCTGGCGGCGACGCCGCTAACGGGCGGCCACACACCACACGATCCGCGCCACGGTCGAGCATTGGTGCTCGTGTGCGCGGACCGGTGCTCCGCCGCCCATCATCAGGGCCTACCCAGGTGTCACACTGCGCGTAACGCCTGCTCGATCTATCAGAATCGCCACGCCTGCAATCCGCCATTCACAGATCAGCCGCCACGAGAATCACCGTGATTCTGATTTCAGCGCCAATGTTCCAAAGATGAAAACAGGTGCTTGGAGCAACGCGACACATGTAATCTGATCAGATCACGATCCATCAGTAGCGCGAAAGCCGACCGAGCAGCACCGAGCCGAATCCACCCCCACGATTTACCAGCGGAAATCGAACCGCTCAGGAAGACACAGAGCTAGACCGGACCGATGCGGTCTAGCACCCCACAGCTCTATTCTGCACAAACAAAAAGGCCGGAGTCCCAAGACTCCGACCTTTCCATCTTTCGTCGCGAAAGCCCGCGATCAGCGCGGCGACGGCACCCCAGGGACGCTGCCCGGGGCCGCACCGGGCGCGCCGCCCATCATCGACTGCTGGGCCTGCATCTGGCGCAACACCGTTTCGGGAATAAAGTCGATCAGTTCGACATCGAACACCAATGTCGCGTTGGGCGGGATCGTACCCGCTCCCTTCGCGCCATATCCGATCTGCGACGGCAGCCAGAAGCGATACTTGGCGCCCTTGGGCATCAATTTGAGCGCCTCGGCGAAGCCCGGCAGCACGCCCGAGAGCGGCATCGGCGTCGGCTGCTGCGACTTGCCGAAGACGGTACCGTCGATCAGACGGCCGGTATAGTTGATGAGCGCCACGTCGGTCGCGGTCGGATGCCCGCCGCCCTGCCCGGCTTCGATCACCTTATATTGCAGGCCCGAAGCGGTCGTGGTCACGCCTGCGCCGCGCGCTTCGCGGAGAAGCGCCGCATCGCCCTGGCGCGAGACCAGCGCCGCGACGACGATCGCCGCCACCAGCGCCACCCACAACCAGACCAGATAGGCCCGCCGGACGGGACGAAGGGGAACAGCGGTTACGGACATGCGTGCATCTCGCTTTCAGCGTTGGCGTTCGGCGACCAAGCCCCGCGCGTCCTTCATGCGGGCGACGGCGCTGGCAATCATTCGAGCATCAGGTCGATCGCGATCCTGATGCCGGGCCGAGTCGCGAAGGAGCGATCCGACCCGATACGATCACGGCCTCGCCCGCCACCCGATCCGGGAAACGAACGAGGCCGTGACCGCTTTACAAGGCCTTACCGTGCCCCGTCGCGCTCGGCGCGCTTGCGCTCCAGCTTGCGGGCGCGACGGACGGCCGCCGCACGCTCGCGAGCGCGCTTTTCCGAGGGCTTTTCATAGTGGCGGCGGAGCTTCATCTCGCGATACACGCCCTCCCGCTGCAGCTTCTTCTTGAGCGCGCGAAGGGCCTGGTCCACATTATTGTCGCGAACGATGATCTGCATAAAAACGAATTGCTCCGGCAAAACAGGATAAAGCGGCCACAGAACGCTGCAGCCGCATTGTCGGGCGCTCGTAGCAGGGCAATGCCCGAAACACAAGTCACTGGATCGCGAAACCCGGCCGGTCCTTTTCCCGCCTTCCCGATCGTCCGGCCTCTCCCGATCACCGATGTCATCTGCCCGCCATGCGCCGGTGATTTCGCCGCGGATATAGAAGCCATCGTCCCCGGCCAACCTCCCCATGTGGTCCGAGGGCGAGACGAGCCTGCGCTCCCACCCCCGTGGCGCAGGCCATGGGCGCGGCGCCTCCCCTGTCGTCGCGCTCCTGTCGTCGCATCGGCCCCGGCCCGCGCTCCCGCCGGGTCGGGGCCCCTTCCGCACCCTCTTCCGGCGGGACCATGACGGGGCTAAGGCGGCGGGCATGAACGCTCCGCCCCCCGCCAATCCCCTGGTCCTCTATAACAGCCTGACGCGCACGACCGAGACGTTCCGGCCGATCGATCCGGCCAATGTCCGCGTCTATTCCTGCGGGCCGACCGTTTATAACTATGCGCATATCGGCAATCTGCGCGCCTATGTCTTCACCGACACGCTGTCGCGCGTGCTGCGGTGGAAGGGGTGGCCGCTGACCCACATCATCAATATCACCGATGTCGGCCATCTGACCTCCGACGCCGATGCCGGTGACGACAAGATGGAGGCGGCCGCCAGGAAGACGGGCCAGGACATCTGGTCGATCGCTGCCCACTATACCCGCGCCTTCAAGCAGAATCTGAAGGATCTGGGCATCGACGATCCCAGCCGCTTTCCGCTGGCCACCGACCATGTGCCGCAGATGATCGCCTTCGCCCAGGCGATCGAGGCCCGGCATTGCTATCGCCTGCCCGATGGCCTGTATTTCGATGTCACCACCGTCCCCGATTACGGACGGCTCGCGCGGCATCACGATGACGAGGGCGAAGGCCGGATCGATCCGGTCGCGGGCAAGCGCCATCCGGCCGATTTCGCCATCTGGCGCGCCTCCGCCCCGGGCGAGAAGCGGCAGATGGAATGGGACAGCCCCTGGGGACGCGGCGCGCCGGGCTGGCATCTCGAATGCTCGGTGATGAGCCGGCAATATCTCGGTGCGCAGTTCGATATTCACACCGGCGGCATCGACCACCGGGAAATCCACCACCCCAATGAGATCGCGCAGAACCAGGCGCATCAATGCTCGGCCGACACCGGCGCGAATATCTGGATGCACAACAACTTCCTGGTCGATCGCACGGGCAAGATGTCCAAATCCTCGGGCGCCTTCCTGAAGCTACAGACGCTGGTCGATCGCGGCTATCACCCGCTGGCCTATCGCCTGATGTGCCTCCAGGCGCAGTATCGCTCGGAAATGGAGTTCACCTGGGACGGGCTGGCCGCCGCGCAGGTGCGGCTGAAACGCCTGGTCCAGACGGTGGAGGGGCTGCGCGCGCGGGCGGATGCACCGGAAAAAGGCGATGCCGCCCTCTATCGGGAACGGCTGGACGCCGCCCTATCTGACGATCTGGCGACTCCCCGCGCGCTGCCGGTGCTGGACGAGATGCTGGGCGACAAGAAACTGTCGCCCGGGGTCCGGCTGGCCGCGCTGGCCGATTTCGACGCGACACTGGGGCTTCAGCTGGGCACGCTGACCCGCGCGCATCTGCGCACCCGGCCAAAGGATGCCACGCTGGACGAGGCGGATATCGAGGCGAAGCTGGCCGAACGGCGGGCCGCGCGCGCGGAAAAGGATTTCGCCCGGTCGGACATGATCCGCGACGTGCTGGTGGCCGCCGGCGTCGAGGTCATGGACGGCGACCCGCTCGGTTGGGACTGGAAGCCGGTCGCACCCGGGATCTGACCCGCCGATCGGCGGCGGGCAACTGCGCCCCGGCAAATGCCGGGGCCGTTTTTCACCGCCTCCCGCGCGGCGATCGCATCCTCAGGCCGATGAACAGGATGGTCGGCCAGAACATGGTGTTGGCGATATCGCCGAGCGTATCGGCCCATCGCCATGATCCGTAATGCATCCGGTCGAGTATCTCATTGCCCGCCTCGGCCAGTGCCACACAGGCGAGCGGGATCGGCGTCGACAGTGATTTGCGGGTGACGATGCGGGCCAGGAACAGCACCGCCATCCCCGCATGAACGTGGAGCAGGCTGTCGGCCATGCCGGTGCCGTCGCCAATCGCTTGAATCAGCGCGGCATATTGGGCTGGGATATCCATGCCCGGGCCTTGCCGACTGGCGGCGGCCCGCACAATCCCCGACACCGCCCCATTTCGCGACAGTGCGTCCAGCGGACGGCGCAATCCGGCCAATCGGACGAGACACGGCCCGCGCGCCCGTGAGGAAGCGCGGGCCCGGTCCGGGCGAACCCCTGTCCGTCAAAGAATCAGAAGCTGCTCCAATCATCTTCGTCCGGCTTGACGGCCAGATTGCCGCGCGACATCGGCATCGCCCGACGCGCGATCGCCGCTGGTGCGGGCGCGGCTGGATGGGCCGCAAATGCCGGGCGTGGCGGCGATGCAGCATCCCCGTCCTCCACCTGGAAGCGGCCGACCTGCTCATCGAGCACGCGCGCCTCATGCGACAGGGTGCGGACCGCCGCCGTGACCTCTTCGATCATGGCCGCATTTGCCTGGGTCACGCCGTCCATGTCGTTGATCGCCAGATTGACCTGCTGGATGCTCGTCGCCTGTTCCGCCGCGCCGCCCGCGATCTCGGTCACCAGGCCCGCAATCTCCTGCATCCCGGTCGCGATCAGGCGCAGCGAGTCATCGGTCTTGTTGGCCAGTTCGACCCCGCTCCGCACCCGGTCGACCGTGGTGTTGATCCGCGAGCTGATGTCGCGCGCCGCTTCGGCCGAACGTTCGGCCAGAGCGCGAACCTCGGACGCCACGACGGCGAAACCCTTGCCCGCATCGCCCGCCCGCGCCGCCTCCACCCCGGCGTTGAGCGCCAGCAAATTGGTCTGAAAGGACAGGCCGTCGATCACCGCGATGATCTCGGCGATCTCGTTCGACGAGCGTTCGATGTCGCCGATCGCCGCCACCGTCCGGCGCACGATCTCCTCGCTGTTCGACACATCCCCGCTCGCCTTGCGCACGATCGTCTCGGCGGACTGCGCCTTGGCCGCGGCCGCCGCGACCGATTGCGAAATCTCGTTCATCGCGGCCGATGTTTCCTCGATGCTCGCCGCCTGCTGTTCGGCGCGACGGGCAAGGTCGTCGGCGGCTTCGTTCATCTCGACCGTCCCATTGGCGATCCCGGCCGCACTGACCCGGACCGACCCCAGCGCGGAGGACAGGCGCGCGACCGCCGCGTTGAAGTCGCGCTCGATCGCCGCATAAGCGGTGGGGAAGCCGGAAAGACGCGGCGTCAGGTCGGAATGCGCCAGTTGCTCCAGCGCGCCGCCGATCCGGTCGACCACCTCGCGCTGCTCGCCATCGGCCTTTTTCTTGGCGATCGCGGCCTCGCGGAAGACCTCCACGGCGCGCGACATGCTGCCCAGTTCGTCGTCACGATCGGTATCGGGGACGACCACGTCGTTGCGACCGCTCACCAGCGCTTCCATCACGCCGGTCAACCGCACGATCGGCCGCCCCAGCACCCGCGCCAGCAACGAGGCCATCGCCACCGCCACGCCGAGCATGACGAGGCCACCGATGACCAGACTCCACTGGCCGGTGCGCAGCGCGGTCGTACGCGCCACGCGGCTGTCGCGCATCACGACCGCCGTCCGCGCCCGCAGATCGCGCAAAGGCTCCAGCGCCGCCGTCACGCTCGCATCCGAACCATGCGCGCGCAGCCAATTCTGGGCACCGTCGCGATCGGTCCGGGCCCGCGCGATCAGCGGATCGCCGATCGTCCGGCGCCACGTCTCGACCCGGGCGTGCGAGCCGGCCGCCAGCGCCCGCGCGGCGGCATCCCCGGCCAGCAGCGTGTCCAGCTTGCCCGCCGCCGCGGTCTCGACCGCACGCGCAGCATGATATTGCTTCAGATAGTCTTCATCGGCGGTGATGAGGAACGCCCGCATCTCGCTGTTTTCGTGCTGGACCCCGCCTTCCATCTCGATCGTCGCGGTGTAGATGTCCTGCGCCTGGACGCTGATCGCGGTCGTAGTTTCGATACGGCTCAACGCCCACCACAAGACACCCATCATGGTCAGGACGGACAGAAGAACGATCGCAAAAGCCAAACCGATCTTCTTCGAAATGGGGATGGAAGAGAGCATGACGATTCCCGGTATCGGGAGCCCCGCTGACCCCGATTCGTCCCCACGCTAGCCGCCGAAATGCAAAGGTCCCGTTAAGCGGGGCGGCAAGACATCGGGTGAGCGCGCCCGAAATCTCGATCGTTTCTTCCGCGCGTCAACGCCCCGCACTTCGACAACTTCAGTTCAACGGCGTATTCACCGTATCCAGCAAGGGCGGGCGATAGGGAATGGACGCATCCTTCGGGATCGACGCGATCTCCGCCGCCACCGCATCGGCGCGCGCGGAGGAGGAAGGATGCGTCCGGCTGCGGAACAGGCCGCCATCGACTTCGCCGCCATGCTCGCGCCAGAACCGTACCGCATCCTGCGGATCATAGCCCGCATTGCGCATCAGATAGGCGCCCAGCAGATCGGCTTCGGTCTCGGTCCGGCGGAACAGGCGGCCGTTGCGGCCGAACTCGGATAACAGCCCGCGCTTCACCCCGGCGGCATCCAGCCGGTCGCGATGATGAAGGATGTTGTGCGCGAATTCATGCGCGACGACGACCGCGATCATCGAGTCGTCGAACCGCTCGAAAAAGCGTGCGCCGATCTGAACGATGTCGCCATCCGCCGATGCGGACAGGCCCGGCCCCATCATCATCTCGAACCGCGAGGCGCAGCCCGGCTGCGCGGCCAGTGTCACGGTCCGGCGAGCGCCCTTGCGCAGGATCGTCAGATGGAGCGGCTGGTCGGCGGGCAATGCGGCGATCCGGCGCTGTGCCGCATCGCGAGTCGCGGTATCCGCCCGATCATGCCCGGCGGGCAGGGCGACCAGCGGCTGCCCCTCCACCGCCGCCACGGTGTCGTCCGCCTGGATGCCAGCCTTGGCCGCCGCGCTGCCCGGCACCACCGCCTCGACCGCGACCGGCCCTTCGAACCCGAAGATCGCGGGCAACTGCGCCCGCACCGCTGGATCATATTGATCGATGGCATGCAGCACGAGGCCGGGCATCGGCGCGCGGTCACGACACAGCGACTCGTTGGCGGTCGCCAGCCGCCAGGCGACGCTGGCCAGCCGCAGATCGGCCGCGCGCATCGCTGCGAACAGCGCCGCATCGCTCGCCCCGTCCGTTGCCACGGCCGTGACCGGCGACGTGGCAGGCGGACGCGCCGGAGCCGCCAGCGACAGGGTGGACGCGGCCAGAACCGCCGAAACCAGGATAAAGGACCGTGCCATGACGCCCTGCTAGACCGCGCCGCGCCGGTTCGCAAAATCAACCGGCGCAACCCCGCACAGCTCACCGCAAAGCCGTATCATGCGCAACTATCCATCCGACTTGCGGGGGGCGGACGCCAACTTCATTGCGTATATCGTCATTTGGGAGCATGGGCGAAGGGGTTGGATAAAAAAGATGACAGAGAGCAGGAACGACATGGCCGCGAACTGGGCCCCCGACAGCTGGACGAATGCCGAAGCACGCCAGCTTCCCCGCTATCCCGACACGCAGGCGCTGACCGCCGCGACCCGAACGCTGGCCGCCTATCCCCCGCTGGTCTTTGCGGGCGAGGCGCGCAGCCTGACCGCCGAACTGGCCGAAGTGGCGGCGGGCCGGGGCTTCCTGCTCCAGGGCGGCGACTGTGCCGAAAGCTTTGCCGAGCATAGCGCCAACAACATCCGCGACACGTTCCGCGTCATCCTCCAGATGGCGGTGGTCCTGACCTGGGCGTCGAAGCTGCCGGTGGTGAAGCTCGGCCGCATGGCAGGCCAGTTCGCCAAGCCGCGCTCGGCCGATACCGAGGTCGTCGGCGGCGTCGAACTGCCCAGCTATCGCGGCGACAATGTCAACGATATCGCCTTCACCGCCGAGGCGCGTATCCCCGATCCGCAGCGGATGCTGCGATCCTATGCGCAGTCGGCGGCGACGCTGAACCTGCTGCGCGCCTTTGCCCAGGGGGGCTATGCGAACCTGCATCAGGTGCATCGCTGGACCCATGACTTCATGGGCCGCAGCCCCTGGGCGCAGAAATATAGCGAGATGGCCGACCGGATCGGCGAGGCGCTGGAGTTCATGGCGGCATGCGGCATCAACCCCGCCTCGGTCCCGCAACTGGCGCAGACCAGCTTCTACACCAGCCATGAGGCGTTGCTGCTGCCGTACGAGCAGGCGCTCACCCGACAGGATTCGCTGACCGGCGACTGGTATGACACCTCGGCGCATTTCCTGTGGATTGGCGACCGCACCCGTTTCGAGGGTTCGGCGCATGTCGAATTCCTGCGCGGCATCGGCAACCCGATCGGCGTCAAATGCGGCCCCAGCCTGGAGCCCGACGCGCTGCTGCGGATGCTCGACACGCTGAATCCGGGCCGGGTGCCGGGACGGATGACGCTCATCACGCGCTATGGCCATGACAAGATCGAGGCGCATCTACCCCGGCTCGTCCGGGCGGTCACGCGCGCGGGCCATCCCGTCGTCTGGTCATGCGATCCGATGCACGGCAACACGATCAAGGCGGCGACCGGCTACAAGACGCGCCCCTTCGAACGGATCCTGGCCGAGGTGCGCGGCTTCTTCGCCGTTCACCGTGCCGAGGGCACGCATGCGGGCGGCATCCATGCCGAGATGACCGGGCAGAATGTCACCGAATGCACCGGCGGCGCGATCGACGTGACCGAACAGTCGCTGGCCGACCGTTACCACACCCATTGCGACCCGCGCCTCAACGCGGGGCAGAGCCTGGAACTGGCCTTCCTGCTGGCCGAAATGCTGAACGAGGAAATGGCCGAACGCCGCAAGGACGCGGCCTGACCCGACGCCAAGGGGCGGGGTAGCTTGACCAGCGACCCCGCCCCTTGGCTTTTCTTACATTTTGTTGGGGCAGATGCTTGACGCCCCTCCCCACCCCCGCTAACAGCGCCGCTCCACCGCACATGGCCCCTTCGTCTAGCGGTCTAGGACGTCGCCCTCTCACGGCGAAAACACGGGTTCGAGTCCCGTAGGGGTCACCAAACTGTCAAAACCCTCATTTTGGGGTTGGTTTGGCGTGCCGAGAGTGAACGCGGCCCGTGATAATTCTTCAAGCATTCCAAAGGGCTGCCTGAATTCTACGGTCAGCCGATCATTGGCCCAAGTACAGTTCGAAAGTACCAAATTTAGAGCTCGACGCCGGTATTCCGGGGCCATCTCCGCAAAGCCTTTGTGGGCGTTCCTGACGACATCGAGCAGCGCCACGCCATCGTCGACATAGGCCTCGTCGGCATTATTGAGGTGCTCGAGTCCTCGGATCGCCCGCGCTCTCTCCTCCCGCCAGGTGGTAGCGATGCGATCGTGAAATTCCTTGGTGATACGTCCATCGACCTTATCGAGGTAGATGGTGTCAAGACGCTCCTGGAGCTTGTCTGCCTCGGCAGTCAGCCGCGCCTTGGCTTCATCACGCTCGCGGCTCTCGTCGCCATGGCTCTCGCGGAGCGCTCGCTGTACGAGACCGAAAATCTCGTCGTCGAGGCGAAGCCGCGAAAGCATCTGTTCGAAATGAACGTCAAGCGCCTCCTGGCGGACGTAACGCTCAGGGCATTTTCCCTTAAAGCCGGTGCAATGGTAGTAGATGTATTTCTGCTTTTTTATCTCCGCGACCATCGCACAGCCGCAGTGGCCGCACGTCATCAAGCCGGTGTAGACGAAATCTTTGGGACTCGCGCGGACATTGGATGCGCTACGGCCATCGATGACTTCCTGAGCTAGTTCCCAAGCCTCGAGCGAGACGATCGGGTCGTGTAGGCCTTGGTAAAGCTTACCGTCCCACTCATAGGAGCCGGTGTAGAGCCGATTTCTGAGAATATAGAAAATCGTACTCGTACTGCTGACGAGCTTGCCGCTTCGACGATACCTCAAACCAAGCTCGCGCGCCTTCGCTGCCAGTTCGTTGATTGAGAAATTACCGGTTCCGCACAGCTCGAACAGGCGCGCAATGATCGGTGCGATCTCGGGATCGACCGCGATCACCTTCCGCCCAGCATCATTGCGGATGTTGCGGTAACCGAGTGGAGCGAGGGTAGGCCAATAACCCTGCGCGGCCTTTTCGGTCATGCCCTTGCGCGCTTCCTCTGATAGATTGTCGATATAGTTCTTGGCCATCAGCACCTTGATGCCGTGCATGAACTTCTCGGAAGACCTGGAATCCTTGGAAAGGACGACACCCTCCTTGGCGAGGTGGATCTCGATATCCAACTCGTCGAGCGTCACCCAGTCCTTGAGGTTGCGATACAGCCGATCGGTCTTTTCGACCAGGATCATTCGGACCGATGGATGGCGTCGTAGGTACGCAAGCATCGCTTCAAATTCGGTACGCCCGGCCTTCCGCGCGGTTTCTACATCGACATGTTCGGCTACGATATCGATGTCGTTGATCGCTGCGTAGTCTCGGAGAAGTTTGAGCTGGGCAGGAATCGAGAATCCCTCGCGCTCCTGCTCCGACGTTGAGACGCGAGCGTAGAGAACCGCTTTCTTCAATGCGTGGTGGACCGACGCACGTGCCACCGTCCGTCTCAGCTTCGCTCTGGGTTTCGCCATTGTTCCACAATTCCTTCTCTGCTCTCAATCACGATCCTTCCCCACTTCCAACCGCGAAACGCGCCTATCGCTGGGGAATTGTGGCCGTGCCGCCGTGCCGTTCTGTTCACTATTTATTCTGCGATAGCGTTGACCCGTCAAGCTGCCGATTCGGCGTAGACAAACCGCTTGGCTGGGTTATCCGGCGTTCGTGTCGTCGTCGCATTCCCTTGACGGTTGTCGAACGACAATGGTCCGACGTCGGGCGATGGCGAGCTCATAATAGTCGGTCAGGTCGCCTAGCAGAATCCTCGCTTCGTCCTGAGACACTGGCCGGCCCAGTCGTCGTGCGAATATCCCACTGGCATCCTCAATCAGCTGCCGTGAGAATTTATCGCGCCTCGCAATGCGAGGTTCCCGTGGAGTCTCTTGGGTCGAGCTCCCCGCTGAGGATTCACATGCAGACTGAGTAGGCTCCTGATCCGTAGCCTGCGCTCTAGGTTGCGGAGGAGGGTTGGACTGACCGTAAGGCGTTCGTGGCCCGGTCGAGGAATCATTGGCGTTCCCGTACCTCGTGTTAGAAGATCGGGCGCGCCTCATCGCCGTACGATGCGATTATCGTGTAAGGGACATTCGCATTGCCTGAGGTGCCAAAGCAAGGCCCCACCGAGGCGCACCGTCATTATCACGTCGCCGCTCCAATCGATGGAGCTCAGCGGGATGTCTTGGAGCAAGGTTATTGTAACTCGCGTGCCACCGTTTATCAACAGTTCCCGCACTCGAGCCGATCTACAGTGCTCAGCGTGTCGATGATGTCGCGGGCGGTCAGGCGCTATCTTCCTCGCAAACGCCCATAGAAAGACTAAGCGTCGATTGCGGGCCTATTCAACGAGATTGGCAAGATTCTTCAATGACGAATCCATGCCGGCGCGATGGTCAGCTTCGCTGATCCCCGTGGGGACGTTCTCGGCGGTGAACGTCACTTTCGTGCCGTTTGCGACGGCCGTGAATATCGTGGTCATCGTCATGGTGCCGGCAAAGGCCGGATCGGCGGACTCGAACTCGACAGCCTCGACAATTTTTTCATTCGGTATCAGTTCGATGAAGCGTGCCTCGACAACGTCGGTATTCTCCGTTGATTTGCCTCGGCCACGCTCGGTCTCGGAATAGACGAATGTCATCCGATAGCTGCCCCCAACACGGGGGTCGAAAGCGAGGATCTTCGCAGTCATGCCCTTGGGCGCACGCCATGACGCAAGGGCCTCGGCATCGAGAAAAGCGCGGAAGATGGCACGTGGTGGCGCAACGATGGTGCGAGAAGCTGTGTGGGTTCGAGGGTCTGTCATGAAACCTGTATGATAGAGGGCGGTCGCGAAGTCGCGCCAGCAGACGCTTTAGACACAAGGAACTTTGAACCCATCGCCGCCGAACCCTAGTGTGGAAAACCCCAAACCGGCCTCCACACGAGGAAAACGACGGCCGGCTTTCTTGGTCCAGGCGCGATCGTTGAGGGACGCGCCTGGACCAAGAATTGGTTCAACCGTTCAGCTTGTCCTTCACCGCTTTAGCGGGCGTGAACGAGAGCTTCTTCGAGGCCGCAATCGTGATGGTCGCGCCAGTCGAGGGATTGCGACCTTCGCGCTCCGCGCTGGCCTTCACTTTGAACTTGCCGAAGCCGTTGAGCGAAATCTCCTCGCCCTTCGCCGCCGCGTCCGCAATCGCCGCGAAGACAGTATCGACGATTTTCTTGGCGTCGGCCTTGCTCGAGCCGGTGGCGCTGGAAAGATGGTCGGCGAGGTCGCTGTTGTTCATGTTTCACTCCTGGTTGTTCCCCTGCTGATCTATCGAGGAGCGGATAGAGCGACAAGCCTGCTGCCACCGCGCCGCTTAATCTTGCACCTCTGACGATACGGAGCGCGCTACCACGCCGAACCCGAGCATTCGCTCCCGCTTGGCCTCGTTGGTGGGCGAGTCGGGCGATTGCGGGGTCGTCGCGACCGAAGCACCGCCAAGCCTAACAGGCCGTTCGGCGAAGATCGCAGGGCCAAAACGCCGCGTGAGGTGGTCTGCGACGCTCAGGGCATAGTGCCTTTGGCGCCACGCTGTGGGGCTGTGATAGACCCCGATCGCGGCCCAATAGTCACCGGTCGCCCGCAAGGCCGACAGGAAGATCCAGCGGGCAACATCGGCATTGAAGCAGGCATCGGACTTGAGCCAGGTGCGAACCTCCTGCTCGGGCCGCCGCAGCACCGCTGCGATCTTTGGCACCCACCAACTATTGATCTGAAGGGGCCCCAGGTCATGCGATCCGTTGGCATTGGCGACCTCCGCGCCGACCCATCCGCCTTCCTGGTCGCGCAGTCCCCACAGGGTTTTCTCGAGCCAATCCTTCCCACCAGCGGCACGTGCAATGCAGTGTGAGATGGCGCCTTCCGAAGGTCTCGCCATCCCCGCCGAGGGTGAAGCCGCGGTGGATGCCGCGAACACCACGGCAAGGCAGCCGGCGCGCAGAATAGATTTGAGGCGGCATCGGGCGGAAAATGCAAAGGCGGTGTGGTTCATGGCAAACTGCTCCGTGATCAATGTTCCGGACCGTGGCCGGAATCGGCGTCACGGGAGTCATGTACTTGGGCGGGCGCTGGGTCGGTTCGGGCGTCGGCGCGATCGGCTTCGGCAGGCGCGCGATCGACGACAGATTGCAGGAAGCGGTCGAGGATGTCGGCAATCCCGCGGGCATTTTCAGCCAGCCGCTCCGGCAGGCCCCTTGGCGCATTCGTCCGTTGGTCGAGTTGCCGGCCAAGGGCCATGTCGCGCCGCTCGGACCGCTCACGATCCTGGTCCGCCCGAGCTCGCTCAATCGGGTCTGCATGACGCGCGGCGAGGCTGTCGCGGCTATCCCTGTCCAGCCTTCCGAGCCCTTCCAGCGCGGACGTCTTTTCGCCGGAATGGGTCTCGAGCTTCTCGGCGAGGCGCTTCCCGTCCTCGGTCCAGAGCTTCACGCCGAAGCGCGCGCGGGTGATCGCCGTATAATAATTCTGGCCGTTCACGAGCCCGGAATTGACCGGCGCCAGCACATACACCCGGGCGTAGGTCTTGGACTGCGCGGAATATACGGTCTCTGCGTATCCGTGGTCCCAGTGCTTGTGCTCGGACAGGTCGATCTGCTGCACGCGCTCGCCTCGGTCCCAACGGATCGTGGCAACGGTTCCATCCATCTTTTCGACCGTGCCACGCTCGGCATTCTTTAGATCGAGCGCATTGTTCACCAGACGCCATTGGATGCGATCGCCTTCCGCGAGGTCGCGATTCTCCGCGTTGAACACGTTGATCTGCTTGACCTGACTCTGCCGCGGATCCCAGCGGATCATCCGGCCGTTTTCGTCGACCAGTCGCACGACCTGCCGCCCGTTCTCGGCGCGTCCGATACCGACAACACGATATTGGACGTCGCGCGCGATCCCCGCGCCGAGCTGATCCCGCGTGAAGGTCACGACCTGGCCGCCTGAATAAAATCGGGCATAGTGTTTCTCCTGGTCGGACATGCCGCTCGGCGTCAGGACCTGGAGCCGTGCGTCTTCGGCCGCGATCGCGCTTTCCGATTTCAGGGTTTCGCGAATCTTTGAGTTCACGATCAGCCGGGTGGCATTGTCGAGCACCAGGATGTTCGTGGTGGCGCGGTTCTCCGGCTTGAGCCGGGTCCATTCCGCGACGAGGCCCTTGGCGAGCGCCTCGGCCCCCTCCCCGCTCACGACCTTGTCGAGGTGTGACAGCGAGGCGGCATATTCCGCGGCCCGCGCATGGGTGACCGCGGCCTTCATGCTTTTGGTCTGCTGGCGCATCGACTCGGTGAGTTGCGCCGTGGCGAGGCCGAACTTCTGCATCAGCCAGAAGGGCTTCCCCTGTTCGATCGCGCCGGTCTGCTTGTCATCGCCGAGCAGGATCAGCCGCGCGCCCGTCATCCGGCTGATCTCGAGGATGCGAATGGCCTGGCGTGTCCCGAGTTGCCCGGCCTCATCGAGGAGGAGAACATGGCGGTCGGTGATGCCGCGACCACCGCTGGTGAGAACGCTTTCGACCGTTCTCGATTCGACACCCGCGATCTGACCCGTGGTCGCAGCGGCTGACGATGTGGGGGCCAGCGCGACCAGCACCGTTCCCGGCTCGGCCGCCTGTCTCAGGGTATTCATCAACGTCGATTTGCCGGCGCCGCCGACGCCGTGGATGCCAGTGACCCGGTCCCGCGACAAGGCCGATTGAACGAGGGCCTGCTCCTGATGGGGCGTGAGGCCAGCGGTCTCCAGCGCGACCAGGAGGCGGTCGGCGGTGGCGATGGGTCGGGCATCATCCAGGGCCAAAGCGAGGTGCTGCGACAGCGCCATTTCCTGGCGAGCGCTGCGCCTGCTGGTCCGGCCGCGGGTTAGAGTCTGATCGCCCGTCGGCGCACGGGTGACGAGGAGCTTGTGCTTCGCCTCATGCTCGGCAAGCAACGGCCGGACATCGGCAAGCCTCACCTCTCCGACATGGCTGGCCAGCGCCAACCCGTACATGCGGCCGAGATTGTTCACGGCTTCGCGTGTCTCCGCCTGCCGCAGGCCGAACAGACTCGCGCGACCGGCGGTTCGGCGGTCGACGTCGATGATCGACGTGCCCCGTTCCTCGACCTGCGCGGTGAGTTTGGCGAGGTCCGCCTCATAGGGTTTCGCGCGCGCGGCCCACTGGATGTGGAACTCGTCGAGTGTCGCCGTCACCTTGGGACCGCGCGTCTGGTAGAAGGATTGGCGACGCGCTGCCTGTCCGGTGAGCCCATGCTCCTTGGCATGGGCATCGATCTGTCCAGCGCGCTGGGAGGTGTCCTTGATAAAGTCCTTGGGAACGCCGACGATCTCGAACAGCCCCCGTCTGGGGTCGAATTCGACTTCGTATCCGATCTGGCGAAGCTCATGGGCGAGGTCGTTTCGATAGACCTGCCCCGCAACCATCTGCTCGGCGAACATCGCCCGTGTCTCGAGGCTGGCCCAGGACGAACCGTCCTCTCGGTTCGTGATGTTCATCACGACAACATGGGTATGGAGATGGGGATCGAGCTCGCGGCTGGCATGTTCGGTGAAGCGGGCAAAAATCAGTCGACCAGTCGTCTCGTGAACGATCTGGCCGTTGTCGCGTCGGCGCAGGGACGCATGTTCTTCGAGATATTCGAGCGCCGTCCCGACTGCTTTCTCATGGGCGGCGATTATCCGCTCGTCGCCCATCACCAGCGCCATGATCGATACCGATTTCGGCGCATTGACGGCGAAGTCCCAGCCGGGGTGATGCTCGATCTCGCCGTTGGCACGGTGGCGGCCGAGTTGCTGGTCGTCGATCTTTCCGGCCAGCAACTCTTGGAAAGTCTGGGGATCGACCGGGCCGGATAGCCCTAACTCAACCGCTATCCGGCCACCCCATTCTGAATGTTCGTCGCTCCCTTTGGTGTAATAATCGCCCACCGTATAATAGCGGGCAATATTGCCGGGCGTACCTTTCAGGCGGCGGGGATGGATCATGCCGGCCGCGCCGGCCTGGCCGGGCCATTTTCGCGATCATAGACATCGAGTTCGATGCGGGTCCGGCCCCGTTGGGGGGCAAGCGTGAAGGCCGGAGCAGGTGCGACAGGGTCTGTCGGCGGGTTTTCGGCGGGTTTCGGTTCAACCCCCTCCCCCTCGGCGGCCCCACTGCTGCCGCCCTCGAAGAGGTCAGGCGATGTTGGCGGAGGCGGTGGCGGCACCGGTCGTGCAGCCTTCTTGCGTCGCGGCGGTGATGGCGACTCGGTTGACTTGGCTTCGGCATGGATCGCGGCGATCAGGGCCTCGCCATCCCGGTCGCGCACCGGCGGCGTATCGCGTTCGACAAAGGCGTCGGCGATGGTCGCGACGGTGTTGAAGCGGTCCTGGAAATGGACCACCGGCAGGTTGCGACCGAACCGCAGGAAACCCGACAGGTTGGGCAGATTGGTGACCTCGGTGTGCATGACCAGCGGGCGGGTCACCTGCATGCGCGACAGGTTCACGCCGTCGCGCATGTCGTTGACGCCGTAGGACATGCCTTCGTTCGCCTCGACCTGTTCGACCTGACCGAGATTCTCCGAAACATGCTTTGCCGTGGGGGTGTCGTTGGCGCGGAGAGCCATGTAGCGCGACATCGTCGGTGACTGGTCAGCGACATTGATGGTGATGTGTCAGCGGTGACGTTGGGGATAGTGTCACACGAGGTTGGCCTGGATCAAGAGGCGTTGTCGCGCAGCGATGTCGCTGGC